>JBFMDL010000027.1:0-32698 GCA_040753635.1 Nitrospirota bacterium
TTTTTGTCATTTCGAGTGAAACGAGAAATCTTAAGAGCCGTTATGATCCAATAAGTTTTAAGATTCCTCGTCGCCTTCGGCTCCTCGGAATGACACAAAAACTTAGTTTTTCAGCAGCCTGTTAAAAGAATTATCAGTTCGGAATTATATAATGCTATATATTACAACAACTCACTTAACCCACCAGTTGCAAAACATGTTCCTGATATGGAAGGCGGATGTGATGGGAAAGGACTGCCATCAACACCTTACAGCCCTCAAACCCTCTGTAAAATGCACTATCAGTTAAGTCAGCATTCATGTCATTGCAGTCCAAAATAATTTTAAATATACATAAGAAGGCGGGATGTTGAGGAAACAGAATAACGACACCCTGAAAATCAATCCACAAACAATTACAAAATAACACAAATACAGAGTTATCGTTATACGTTTATTTAACAAAGTCGAGGTCCGACATTTAATAATCATGTCGATTTATTCTGTTTTCGAGGCATTCCGCCTTCTTTAAAGTTTTATTCCGGACAACTATGCATTCATGTGAATAATATATTAATCCTGTGATTTGCAGAACTTTTACAGCGCATCTGCCTTCCTTTTATGCAACGTTTGGGTTAACAAAGAGCGCAGAGCATTTCACCTGGCTCCTCATATTCCGGTAAGTATATCAGCAGGGAGTGAATTATGAGCTTGTATACGCAATATCACTCAAGGAGTTGAATGGAAAGGAGTTGGAATTCAAATGACAATATATGGCGGGGCGGACGGGGCTCGAACCCGCGACCTCCGGCGTGACAGGCCGGCGTTCTAACCAACTGAACTACCGCCCCCGCAAAAGAGGGAAACGAAACATAAAAGAGCTAAAAGTGAGAAGTGACTGCCGAAAAAATTTATTACAGCACTTAAACTTTTAACTAAACAGCCCATTTTTGCAGGAAGCAAAAATGAAATGGTAGGCGGAACAGGGATCGAACCTGTGACCCCAGCCTTGTAAGGGCTGTGCTCTCCCAGCTGAGCTATCCGCCCGAAGACTAATTTTATACAATAAAAAGTCTCTGTTTGTCAATTGAATGAATTCCCAATCCACTATCAAAAAAGTGCCATAGGCGAGAAAACGTTATTCTCGCTTCGCTCCTCTCAGGATTTAAAATTCCAGGTAAATATGCGGTCACTTGTTCTTCAGATTGACTATCCCTGTCTGCGGGTCGTAATCGAACATGGAAGCATCCAGGTCGCTCCCGATCAAAGCTTCCAATTCTTCGAGATTTTGAGGATATTTCCCGTTTGCAGCGTGATATGCCTGGATGGCCTGCCTCACGGCGTAAAGATTGCCTGTCTTTCCTGCTGTTTTTCCCTTTTGATAGGAATCAATCATGGTATCGCCGAATTCAGAAACAGGGTTTTTGGGTTTCTCTTTGCATGCAACAAAGAATGACAAGGCCAGTACAATTAAAATTAATCTTTTCACTTAAAAATACCTTTTACCCTCCCCATCATCCCCTCTCCTTGAGGGAGGAGGAGGGGTGATTTTAATTCTCCTTTGTGCTGATATATCGGCATGTGTGTTTCATCATCGCTGTCCAAAATATTTAAAAAATGGCCTGTCTGCGTGCAACGCACAGGCAGGCTGGATGCCGGATAAACACAATAACGACACCTTATAAAATTAATCCACATCATAATACTCTTATAAGGATAATACAGAGTAGCCTTGATTACATTTAATATCAAAACGAGGTTTAATATCTGATATCATGTCGATTTATTGTGTTTATGAGGTGTTCAGCCATATCAATATTCTTATTCTGGACAACTATGATATGAAATATATTATCACAAATTACCGGCTTATTATGTAGAATAATCGAATGACTTATCTATGGGTGGTTTTGTCCTTGATATCGGCTTTTTCACTTGCGACAAGCGACGCCTTTACGAAAAAGGCGCTTAAGGGCAGCAATGAATATCTGGTTGCATGGTTCAGGCTTTTGTTTACGATGCCTTTGCTGATTGTAATCTGGTTATTTATACCCGTCCCCGAACTGGACAAAGAGTTTTACAGGGCTTTTTTTATAGCCCTGCCAATAGAATTGGTGACGGTTGTGCTGTACATAAAGGCTCTCAAGCTTTCCCCCCTTAGCCTTACCCTGCCGTTTCTTGCTTTAACTCCTGTGTTTTTGATATTTAACGCCTATTTTATAGTGGGCGAAAAAGTGTCTTTTATTGGGGGTGCTGGAATTTTTTCAATCGCTTTCGGTAGTTATTTGTTAAATATAAAAGAGATAAGAAAGGGCATACTCGAGCCGCTAAAGGCCATATCAAGAGAAAAAGGGTCTATATTGATGATATGCGTGGCCCTGCTGTACAGTTTCACTTCATCACTCGGGAAGATGGCTATTGAGCACTCTTCACCTTTATTCTTCGGTATTACGTATTTCATTGCCTTAACCGTTTTGTTCGCACCTGTTGGTCTCTGGATGGGGAGGGGCGATCTGAATTCATTTGTGGCTGGCAGGAGATATCTTTCACTGATTATCCCCGGTTTATTTTATGGACTGATGATTGCAACCCATATGACAGCAATGAAACTCACAAAGGTTGCTTACATGATATCCATCAAAAGGGCGAGTCTCCTTATCGGGGTGCTGTATGGATATATCCTTTTCAGGGAAGAGAATATAAAGGGAAGGGCATTGGGAGCTTTATTGATGTTCATCGGCTTTGTAATGGTAGTCAGTGCAAAATAATGAAATATTATTTTGAATTCTTGAATTCTTCTTTGATTATCCCGTATCTCTTCATTTTTTCATAGAGTGATTTTCTTGATATGCCGAGACTTCTGCTTGATGGTATTATCTGGCCGTTATTATGCCGTAATACATCTATAATATGTTTTTTCTCGGCAGCTTCGAGAAGTTCTTTCAGTGTGGCATCAGGGTTTTGTTCTTTTGCGGAAATCGTAATATCCTTTGGTGCGGCACCTTCAAATCTGGTGTTGTTGCTGAGAAGGCACAACTGCTTGATAAAATTCTCAAGTTCCCTGACATTGCCCGGCCAGTCATATTTGAGCATCCATTTATACATATTTTCTTCGATAGAGTTAATTTTCTGTTCATGAGATTTGTTATATTCTCCGATAAAATGATTAGCCAGTAAAGGGATGTCTTCCCGGCGGTCTCTTAAAGGCGGGATTTCTATCGGGATCACATTAAGGCGGAAATAGAGGTCGGCCCTGAAATTTCCCTTTTCGACCTCTATTCTAAGGTCCCTGTTTGATGCGACTATGATCCTCGCATGGACAGGTATGAATTCATTGCTGCCGAGACGCTGGAGTTTCCTGTCCTCAAGAACACGGAGGAGCTTCACCTGAAGGTTTAAAGGCATGCTGCAGATCTCATCAAGAAAGATAGTCCCTTTGCCGGCGTATTCAAATTTTCCTATTACGCGTCTGTTTGCCCCTGTAAATGCCCCGGCCTCATGGCCGAAAAGTTCTGACTCAAGCATATTCTCGGGAATGGCACCCATGTTGATAGGGATAAATTTTTCGTGATGACGGTTAGAGAGTTCATATATCGCTTTTGCAACAAGCTCTTTGCCGGTCCCCGTCTCTCCTGTAATCAGGACAGGGTAATCTTCTGTTGCAACGGTCTCGATTATGTTGTAAAGGTTCTGCATGCTGCTGCTGTAACCGATAAAATTATGGAATCTGGATCGGCCATCCTTTTCCTTTTTCAGCATTTGGGTCAGTTGCCTGTTTTTGCTGAGAAGACTCATCTTCTCAGCAGCCCTTTTCAGCGAGGCTATCAGAACGCTGTCATCGACAGGTTTTTCGAGAAAGTCATAAGCGCCTTCCATGAGGGCCGTAACTGCCATCGGCACGTCGCCATGGCCGGTTATTATTATTACAGGAATTTCAGGATCGATTTCATGCACTTGTTTAAGAAGGTCCAGTCCATTCATTTTCGGCATTTTGACATCAGCAACCACCGCCTGGTAATTGCCTTCTCTGACATAATTCAACGCCTCAATAGGTTTGTCGAATATGTCGACTTCAAAATTGTGCATGGACAAAGTCTGTCTGATGGCCATAAGAATATATGTATCGTCATCTATCACCATAACTTTACCGCAAGATTCGGGAATTATTTCCTCATTCACAGACATTATGCCCTCTTTTCCGCGACAGGCAGATATACTGAAAAACATGAGCCATGGCCATGGGAGCTGTCGACACGTATATGTCCGGAGTGCTCGCGGATTATACGGTCAACTATAGAAAGTCCGAGCCCCATTCCCGAGCCGACCTCTCTCGTTGTAAAAAACGGATCGAAGATCCTGTCCTTGATTTCCGGTGTCATCCCCTCTCCGTTATCTTTAATGCTGGTGACAACATAATGGTTATTTTTCAGGTTGTCAGGATCAAAAATTTCTTTAATTGAGGTGCATATGGTTAACTTCGGATTATCAGTCTTCCCCATAGCCTGGAGGGCGTTCTGGATTATATTAAGGAAGACCTGTTCGGTCCTGACATTATGCGCCATTACAGAAGGTATATTCTCATCGAGATACAGTTCAACTTCCACATCTGACAGCCTTAACTGATCGTCAAGGAATTTCAGGATGTCTTTGATGAGACAGTTTATATCAATAAGAATCTTCTCCTCCTCGGTCTTTCTTGCAAACCCTTTCAGGCTCTTGATAATCGAGCTGGCTTTTTTAACCCTGTCTATAATGAAGGTAAGATTTTCCTCTATAAGGTCGTTTTTGATATTGCTGTCTGAAAGGCTCTTGAGGCTGTTTCTGGCAAACAGCAGGATCGCATTCAGAGGTTGCGTAAGTTCATGCGCAATCCCGGCCGCCATTTCCCCGAGACTCGCCAGTCTTCCTGAGTGGATCAGTTGCATCTGGGATTCCCTGACCCTTGACATCATTTCATATACCTCGGTCTTGTCTTTGGCGATGAGTATATGCATTATCTTTTCGCCTTTCTCATTTTCTATTGTAGAACCGTTGATGCTCGCAAGGAACCTCCTGCCGCTTTTCGAAATCAGCTCGGTCTCGTAATTCATGAATTCCCCGGAATTGATCAGATTCCTTAACTCGAAAATCCCTTCCGGAGAGATCAGGTCCTGAAGATAAAGTTTCTCGGGTCCGTAGAAGTTGTATCCCAGACATTTTGTGAACTCCTTGTTGAACTTGATAACTTCCATGTTATTGTTTATTACAATCAGAATATCGGATAAGTTGGCTATTATTTTGTCTGTGAACGCCTTTTCGCTTTTAATCTCCTCATGTTTCTGTAACGTGCGTATAACAAGTTCGCTCTTTTGCTTTTCAAGAAGGCTGATAAGTTTCTCTTCAGGATTTAAATCTTTTTTATCCAATTTAAATTGCTCCAGGATAATGTATCAATAAATTCACATCGATAAATAATGTTACCAAAATGTGACATAAATAACTATATAAAAATAAAAACAAAAAATGATGGAATAATAATATGTAACATTTCATGCCCAATATTCTATCCCTGTTTATCCTGATTATGTTTAAGTTTAAATTTAATTTAACAACATATCCCTTTGAAATTAAAGAATAAATAATCAACTGAGTTTAGGCAAAAAATACAAGGTATGCTGATTGCAATTATAAGACAAAATTTTGTTGGAATAGAGATTAAGAAATGAAAAAAGCGAAGGAAAAGGATTTGATTAAAAAAGATTACCTTCTGACCCTGGAACAGATATCGCTCTATTGCGGTATTCCTATAAAAAGGGTGGCCAACTGGGTAGAGAACAAAGGACTTAAGTTATCTAAAGTAGAAGACAGTATACGTAAAGTCAGTCTCGACGAACTTATAGATTTTCTTGTGCGCCATAATATGCCGATTCCCGATCCCATCATACCTCTTAAAGTCAGAAAAATACTTTTTGTTTTTGCAGGGCATCTGATAATGGACGAGATTGTACTTAAATTTCTGATGAAATTTTTTGAGAGGCTTAAAAGAGAAGCCAATCTGATAGTGGATTACTGTTCGTACGGCTCGCTTGTGAAGATGAAGCTGCTGATATTCAGGCCCGACCTCATTATTCTTGATGTAGGTTCTACGGACGAAAGCTGTGAACTTTGCCACCTCGTCAAAAGCTCTGATGAATTTGAAGGCATAAAGGTGGCTGCGATTGTCGAAAGTTCAAAAATTAATGCCGGATTAAAAAACAGGTTGTGTGTGGATGCCCTGCTTCCGAGGTGCGTGGACATTAAGTCATTAATGGAAAATATCAATCAAATATTCGATAAGGGCTGATGATGAAAAAACGGGCTGAATACTACAGAAAGCTCAGAAGGAACATAATCATTGTTACTCTTGCAGTTGCCCTCGTCCCGCTGGTCGTTCTCAGCTGGAGCGCCTCAAGGAATTATCAGAAATATTACAAAGAGAATATTTCCAGCGGCATGATGAGAATGGTGGAAAACAGGAAGGACGTTATAAATTTCTTCCTCGCAGAACAAAAATCATTCCTTTCCATTATCGCTGAATTATACGGATTCAATTATCTGAAGGAACAGGAAAATCTCGAGGAGATTTTCAAGACGCTGCAGAAAAAGGCAGCGCTGGTTGATATAGGAGTTATAAATAGAAACGGAAGACATACAGCATACGTAGGCCCTTATAAACAAATAGTCTTTGACAAAAACTACCGTGAAGAAGACTGGTTTAAACATGTCATGGTAAAAGGGACATATATCAGCGATGTATTTCTCGGATACAGGAACATCCCGCATTTTATTATTGCGATAGCAGCGCCTCAGAGGGAATGGGTCCTGAGGGCTACTATAGACTCCGAGATGTTCGACTCACTTGTGAAATCCGCCCATATAGGCGTAAAGGGGGACGCTTTCATAGTAAACAGCAAGGGCGTTCTCCAGACCGTAGGCCGTTTCGGGACTTATCAGTTATCGCCCGAGGAAAGGCGACTTCTGTATTTCCATCAGGGGACAAAAGTTGAGGAACTCGAGACAAGCACAGGGAAATATCTTTATGCGACAAGCTGGATAAAGGACAACGAATGGATATTCGTGGTGAAGTTCGATACCAAGAGCGAACTCCTTCCTTTTTTCAAAGCCAGGAGGATAGAGCAATGGATAATCCTTTTTGCATCGCTTCTGATTATTACATCTGCAATGCTGGTCGTGAATTTCCTTGTGAACAAGATAGAAAAGGCGGACAGGCTCAAGGCAGCCTATGACGAACAGCTTATACATACTGAGAAGATCGCCGCCATAGGACGTCTTGCCGCAGGCGTGGCGCATGAGGTTAACAACCCTCTTGCGGTAATAAACGAAAAGGCGGGCTGGATGCAGGACCTGCTGTCCGAAGAAGACAGGGACAAGATAAAAAATTATCCGGAATTTGAAGATGCGATAAAGAAGATTAAATTGCATGTCGAGAGGGCGAGAAAAGTTACACACCGTCTTCTCGGATTTTCCAGGAGGGTTGAAGGCGAAAAGGAGATAGTGAATATAAACCAGCTTATTAAGGAGACGGTCTCTTTCCTGGAGAAGGAACTGCTTTATCACAAAATTGAACTCATCACCGAACTGGATGAGTATCTCCCGGCGATCAGCACAAACAGTTCAGAAGTCCAGCAGGTATTTCTGAATATTCTGAACAACGGTATTGATGCGATAGGGACAGGGGGAAGCATAAAAATCATGACTACATCGGATCCTGAAAATGTCGTTGTCAGTTTCTGTGATACGGGACACGGCATACCCGATGATTTCATCGATAAGGTTTTCGATCCTTTTTTTACTACGAAAAAAGTAGGAAAAGGCACAGGTCTGGGTTTGTCTGTGAGCTACAACATCATTAAAAAACTGGGAGGTGATATAAAGGTATCAAGCAAGGTAGGCGACGGGACAACTTTTACAATATTTTTACCGAAAAAATCCAAAAAAGTTTAGACGGAAGGAGGATATTAAAATGGAAGATTTTAAAGTTCTGATCGTTGACGACGAAAAAGAATTTTTAGAGACAATAGTCAAGAGACTGCAGAAGCGCAATCTCTACGTCGAAGGTGTCGACAGCGGCGAAAAAGCTGTTGAAAGCATCACAAGAGGCAATTTCGATGTTGTTCTGCTTGACGTGAAAATGCCGGGAATGGACGGAGTTGAGACACTCCGCGAAATCAAGAAATTAAAGCCCCTTACAGAAGTTGTCATGTTGACAGGCCATGCATCTGTGGAGTCCGGTATAGAAGGCATGAAACTGGGAGCGTTTGACTATTTGATGAAACCGATGGAGCTTGAGCAGTTGTTCGAAAAATTGAAAGATGCCTATGAAAAGAGGCGCCTGCAGGAACTTCGGATTGAAGAGGCAAAGGTAAGGCATACAATGATGTTCCCTCCGAGGGGATCTGCGTGAACAGCAGATTAATCAAAAGATAATTCTTTTAAAAAAGAATAGGGATGAGATAAGGAAGTGTTAAAAAAAAGGATTGTCAGCAAGGGGAACACTCAGAAGCTCTATGTTCAACTGTACTGCATTTTAAGGGAACTGATCGAATCAGGCGAGTGGCCTGCAGGAACGATGATACCGTCAGAGAAAGAACTCCGTCAGGCCTATGGTATCAGCAACGCAACAGTAAAAACAGCCTTATCTCATTTATCAAATCAGGGTTTCCTCGTGAGGAAGCAGGGCAAAGGAACATTTGTAAATGACCGGATAAAAGAAGGCATGAAAGTGTTACAACCGGAGGCAAGGCTGATTGGAGAGATTTCCAACGAGGTGAACAATCCGCTTGCAGTTATAGGAGAGAAGGCCGGCTGGATGGAGGATCTGATGGCGGAGGAGGATAGAGGACTGATCAAAAATTATGACGAATACGTGGATGTAATAATGAAGATTAAATTGCAGGTCAGCCGCGCCGGCAAAGTGACACACGGCATGACTGAACTTCCTCAAAAAATCTTATTGATTGAAAAAACCAAAACAGGCGGAGGTAAAAAAGGTGCTTAAAATAAAAACTGATTTATCAAGGAGGATATTAGATGAGTTATCCAAGACAGTTGTATGAGTTTTTGAAGTCAGCGTCAATCGCCCACGCCAAATGGGATTATGAAGTCTCGATGTCGATCTTGAAGAACCGAAAGAAGATGTTGATGCTGCTCGCAATGATTGCACCCATCTTTGCCGTAACCCTTCTGGATGCGGCAGATCTGATCGGAGGCAAAACTGCATATGCCCCTGCGCACTACACAAACATGATATTTTTTGTCTCAATTGCGGTTGGCCTTGCTGCCGGCCTTATTACAGGCTGCATCGGTGCAGGCGGCGGTTTTATTATTACCCCTGCACTTATGGCTGCAGGTGTAAAGGGTATACTTGCGGTTGGAACAGACGTCTTTCACATATTTGCAAAGGCTATTATGGGAACAACTGTCCATAAGAAGCTCGGCAATGTTTCTGTAAAGCTGGCAATAGCTTTTCTTGTCGGCTCAGCAGGAGGCACTTTCATCGGCGGTTATATCAATAAAACCCTTTACAATAAAGACCCGTTATTGAGTGAAGCGTTTATAAGTTCAGTGTATGCAGTTTTGCTCGGTTTCCTGGGTTTCTATGCCTTGCTGGATTTTATTAAGTCTACAAGAAAAAAGACAGGTGGAGGCGGAGGAGGCCACGACGCGCACGGCGGGCCTTCAGGCATGACTTCATTTTCTGTAAATCTGCAGAAGATAAATATACCGCCGATGATTACTTTCGATGAGGACTTTGGTGGAAGAAAAATTTCATGGCTTTTTCTTGCGATGGGAGGGGTAATTGTCGGAATGCTTGCAGCGATTATGGGCGTCGGCGGCGGATTTGTCACATTCCCGATGTTTGTGTATATATTCGGCGTTTCAACGGCAACAACAGTCGGAACTGATATACTTCAGATTATCTTTACCGCGGGGCTTGCATCCATAGCGCAGTATGCTATATATGGATACGTGTTTTATACGCTTGCAATGGGTATGCTCATTGGTTCACTGGTAGGCATTCAGGTTGGAGCGCTCACAACAAAGGTGGTAAAAGGGATTCATATAAGGGGCTTCTATGCGCTGTCGATAATCGCAGGTTTTATAAACAGGGCATCGACACTGCCGAAGAAGATGACCGAACTTGAAGTCATCAACATGTCAAAATCGGTTACATCAACAATAGAGAGTGTCGGCAATGTTATATTCTGGATCGTGGTTGCCATGTTCGGTTTCTGGATTATCAGCAAGTTCTTTACGAATATCAAAGCATTAAGGGAGGAGGCATAAGATGGCAAGCGGACATAAAAAACATTTAGGAATGGGAATTGTTCTTTTTATTTCGTTTTTCTTTGTGTTGTTTCTTATCTTTTCGCCTGTTTTCCCGAAGGCTCCGGACGGGTCAGCCCAGAACGGTCTGGATTATGCCGACAGGCTATTTAACAGACTTTCGAAGGGTTCATCCTATTTTATCCCCAGGGTGTCAGAAAGCAATAAGATGTTCATGGGCAGGATGTTTACTTTAAACATCAAGCTTGATAAGCCGGAAGACAAGCCGGGAGACGCTGAAAAAAGAGCTGAACTGGCTTCAAGATTATTCACAACTGCGGGCGCCAATGTAGAAATCAACGGTGCGGGGTTAAAGATAGAAGGAGACCTTGGAAAGGTCATTGAATCGGCATTGCAGGATTCGGACGCCATGTATAATAACGAAGGGGAGAAGATCAAGACAAGATATGCATATGACGACGAGAAAAAGATGTTCAGGCAGTGGCATAATGTTTTGACTAAAATGAACAAGGAATTCGCAAAGGAAAAGAAGGTTGGAGAGGCAAAGATCGTCTCTGATGTAATGAAAAAAGCAGTCGAGACGGCCTACAACTATTACGGAATCGCACCCCAGAAGGTCAGCGAGAAGGCCGGGCTTATGACAGGTGTGCTTGTCTTTTATGTAATTTATACAATGTGGTGGGGTTTCGCGATTTTCTACATTTTTGAAGGGATCGGACTCAGCATGAAAAAGGCAAAAGTGAAGAAGGAAGTATAAAGGTGAACAGTACAAACCACCCCTTACCCCTCCTTAACTAAGGAGGGGAGTGGCAATACAAGACAAGAAGCTCCCCGCCTATTTTAGGAGGGGATTAAGGGGTGGTAAGTGAATTCAAATTTAAGGAGGATATAATGAAAATACTTGTCCCAGTTGACGGGTCAAAATATTCTATGGAAGGAGTTAAGGTCGCTGTTGATTATGCTAAAACAAAAGGAGCAAAAGTCTTTCTGATGACCGTTGTGCCGTTTGTCGCAGGCATGGATCTTGAAGTCTCTGCTTCCAAATGGGATAAATTAACAACAGAAATGAAGCAGGCTGGCGAGGACGCCCTTGAAAAGGCCTGGTTATATGTGAAATCGGAAGGGGCAGTTGCGCAGACTATTTTGAGTACAGCGACAAATGTGGCAGAGGAGATTATCAATGCTGTCGGGAAGGAGAATATAAACCTTGTGGTAATCGGCAGCAGGGGGCTGACCGGAGCAGCCAGATTCATGCTCGGAAGCACCGCCTCCAAGATCGTCAACCATTGCCCGTGCTCGGTATATGTAGTTAAAATGCCTTCTGATTAATGCAACGATTTTTTTTTAAAAAAGCTGCTGCGGCATTCCATATGGATAGCTGCTGCAGCTTTTCTATCTGTGAGCGCATCATTGTGATTGCTTAGACACGTTACCAATGACATAATAATATAGTGCGGCAGTCTTTTAAAAAATAATTATGAATTTCAAAAACCTGATAAGAAGGTATTTTTTCGGCAAAGAGAAGAAATCTGCGCCGGATCGTTCAATAAAAGAGTTGCGAACCGCTTTCCAGACACGCTACTGGAGTTTCAAGACCCTTTTGAAATCTAACAATGAAATCCTGGAAATCATGGCTGACATGGAAAAGGTGATCGGAAGCGGGAGAAGTTTCGGCATGTCATATGTGAGGGCCAATTGCACCGCCATATCTGTCAACCTTTTCAAGATGATCCAGAATTTGAACATCATCGGACATAACAGGTATTCCGAGCTTTTCAAAGCCTCGGATGATATATGGGAAAAGATCAACAGCCGGATAGAAGAGAAAAAAACAGTATCTGGCAATGAACTCATCCTGAACCTGAAAGCAGTTGATAAGGGAAGGGCTGACCAGACAGGCAGCAAAATGGCAAATCTCGGCGAGATAAAGAACCGGCTCGGTATGCCGGTCCCAGAAGGATTTGTCATAACAGCCGCGGCTTATGAGAGATTTATTGAATCTAATATGCTCCAGCAGGAGATCAACAGGCGGATTCAGACACTGGATACTGATAATATAGAAATGCTTCACAGGGTCAGTTCTGAGATACAGCAGCTTATACTGCGGGCTGCTGTTCCTCCAGACCTTGAGAAAGAGATTATGCAAGCTTATGCGATACTTGAAGGAAAGACAGAGAAACGAGTGAGTGTTTCCCTAAGAAGCAGCGCCCTTGGCGAAGATACATTAAATGTATCCTTTGCCGGACAGTACCGTTCAGCACTGAATGTAAGCAGGGATTTTATACCATATACCTATAAGGAAATAGTTGCGAGCAAATATACACTGCAGGCAATCAGCTATCGTCTTAATAGGGGATTCAGAGATGAGGATATACCCATGTGTGTCGGATGCATGGAGATGGTTGATGCTGTTGCAGGTGGTGTCATGTATTCACGTGATCCCGGAGATTTTCGGGATGAATCGATTATTATAAATTCTGCATGGGGACTCGCCAAATCGGTTGTCGAAGGTTCTGTATCTCCGGATATCTTTATTGTATCCAGAAGCACTCCGAAAATTGTATTGAGGAAGGTTATACAGGACAAGGAGAAAAGAATAATTTCGGGTAAGACGGAAGGTGTTACTGCTGAAGAGCTTTCAGAAGATGAAAGAGGCAGTCCCTCTCTCACCGATGACATTGCCGTTAAACTTGCAGGAATTGCGGAGAGACTTGAAGACTATTTCGGATATCCACAGGATATTGAATGGTCATTGGCACGTGATGGTGATATCAGAATATTACAGGCCAGGCCTTTAAAGCAGTCGGAAAGGCATGGTACAGCACAGAAGATTGCACCGGATATAAAGAATGAAGTTATTATTGATAAAGGTGTAACAGCAAGCAGCGGAATCGCCTGCGGCAAGGCATTCCTGGTCAAAAGCACGCTGGATATGCTGCAGTTTCCAAAAGGATCTGTTTTAGTGACCAGATATCCTTCTCCGCAATGGGCTTCGCTTCTGTCTCATACAGCAGCAGTTATAACAGATTCAGGAAGCATAACAGGTCATCTTGCAACTGTTGCGAGGGAATTTGGCGTGCCAGCCATTTTCAATTCGGCCGATGCCACCCAGAAGATAAGAAATGGAGATCTACTGACAGTTGACGCAGACGGTACAAGGGTATACTCAGGAGAGGTGAAAGAACTTCTGACAGACATAGAAAAGAAAATCAGCCTGATGGAGGGCAGTCCTGTATTCATTTTGTTAAAGAACATAATGAAAATGGTTACGCCTCTAAACCTGACAAATCCCGAGTCTCTTGATTTCAGGCCAAAAAACTGCAAGACTGTTCACGATATTACGCGGTTCTGTCATGAAATGTCTGTCAGGGAAATGTTCGAGTTCGGCAAAGAGCATGATTATGCCGAACGCTCCGCAAAAAGACTCGCTTCAGACGTGCCTATGCAGTGGTGGGTGCTGAATCTCGAAGATGGATTCAGACATCCTGTTGAAGGAGATACTGTAAAGATGGAAGACATAGTTTCAGAGCCGATGCTGGCTATCTGGGAAGGGATCACCGCTTTTAAGTGGAAAGGTCCGCCGCCTGTAGATACTAAAGGATTTATGTCGGTTATGTTTGAGGCGACGATGAATAAAGAAATTGAGCCTTCCATGAGGTCGGGTTTCGTCGACAATAATTACTTTATCATATCAAAGAATTTCTGCAACCTGAGTTCCAGGCTCGGTTTTCATTTTTCCATTGTGGAGGCATACATCGCTGACTGGCCGAAGGATAACTATATAAGTTTCAATTTCAAGGGCGGAGCTGCTGATTATGAAAGAAAAGTGAGGAGGGTTGAATTCATTGGAAAAATATTGAAACAGTTCGGCTTCAGGATAGAAATGGAAGGCGATACTATTATCGCAAGGCTTGAGGGTCTTGAAAAAGATTATTTACTGGATCGGTTGAAAATACTGGGATATCTTGTAATACATACCAGACAGATCGACATGATTATGAATAATGATGCTGCTGTGCAGGAATACTATGAGGACTTTTTAAAGGACATAAACTCATTTATCGACAGCGCTAAGAATAACAATTGAGATCCTGACCGGGTTTTTTTAAAAAACAACCCTTTCCGGTTCATAGGCTGCAAAGCATATATCACATAACTCATTGAATTAAAATAATAAAAATCATATCCAATTTTATTTTTCAAGAAACCTAAAATTTTACTTGACAAATTCAAAACGATTGATATATAGTTATGTCATTATAATGTTATGACAACCGAAAGAAAAATAGACAGGTTAAATCAGGAGAAGCTGTACATGCAGCTTACCCGCATTCTACAGGAGAAGATACAGTCAAAGGAATGGCCAATTGGGATGAGAATTCCTTCTGAAGATGAACTCTGCGATATGTTCCAGGTCAGCAAGGCCACGGTCAGACAGGCTGTCAACAACCTTGTTACAGACGGCTTTTTGATAAAGATTCAGGGTAAGGGAACGTTCGTGGAGACAGCTTTGCCGAAATCCGGTTATACAATGAAATTCAGGCTTGCAGGAGAGATATTCGGGAAGGTAAGCGGGGAAGAAAGGATACTTCAGGAAAAAAATATTACAGAACCTCAACCCGTTATCAGACAGTTGCTTAAGCTGAATGAAGGTGAAAAAGTTTTTTATCTTGCGCAGGTAAGGGTGGTCAATAATGAGCCGCTTGTATTTGAAGAATCGTTCCTGCCGGCGGACATCATTGAGCTTGAAGATATCGAAGAAGAAGGATATGAAGATATCTCGGTATACAACCTTATTCAGGAAAAATCTTTTTACAGGATTCACAAGGCAATGCAGACGGTTGAAGTTACAAAGATAGAAGAGAAGGCCGCAAAGTACTTGAAAACCGCTATAGGTTCCACTGGATTGCTTGTAAACAGGCTTTTGCTGAGTTATGAAAACAAACCGCTCGCATTCACAAAATTGCTGGGGAACGGCGAGAAGTACAAATTTCACATGGAATTTGAAAGCATCAGGTAATTAATAACAGTTTCTGTAATATTGAAATCTTAAAAGGAGGTGTTGCAAATGGACAGCAACAAAAAAGTTGGGGATCTCAAGATCGATATTTTTGATTACCCGCATATCCCATACTGGTTCACCCTGAAACAGGCTATAGGAATTATCAGAAAGTCCATGATAGAGTCGGAGAAATGCTTCCATCCCTTCGCAATACTCGTATTCGACGAGAAATACAACCTGATGGGGACGCTCTCTCTGAAGGACATCCTGAAAGGGCTGGAGCCGAAGTTCCTTACCCCTTCGACAAAGGTAGAGGGTTACACCCAGAGCGTGGAGAGCCTTTCCCTCGTCTGGGACAGTCTTTTTTCAGAGAAGTCAAAGGCTCTTGCAGAAAGGCCTGTGAGCGATGTGATGGTCCCGATCACAGGACAGGTAAGCTCAAATGACCCGTTAACAAAGGCGGCGTACATGATGATCCATCAGAATTCAATGATATTGCCTGTAATAGATAATCAGAAGATAGTGGGGATTATAAGGATGAAAGAGGTATTTGAAGAGATAGCCAAGGTCGTGCTGAGCTTATAACGAAATCATACATTTATTATCTGGAGGAATTATATGGTGGACAGGGAGAAAAAATTATCAGAGGGGTTGCCGGAACCTCCAGAGGAGATAAAGCTCGCTCCTGCCAGGGTTCCATTTGACTGGAAGAGGGTATTTTTTATCTTATTGGGTTTAGGCATATTTTCTTTAATATATTTTATGCCGTCATGGAAAGATGCGGTTGATCCGACCGGCAAGGCATTTCCATTATCGCAGCAGGGGAAAGGCGCAATAGCTCTTTTTTTATTGGCGGGAATCTGGTGGGTATTCGAAGTTATTCCTATTGGAGTCACAGCCATCGCTATAGGCGTTTTTCAGGCCCTTTTTGCCATACGTCCTGCAAAGGAGGCGTTCAAGGACTTTATGGACCCTTCGGTCATGTTCATATTCGGCTCTGTTGTAATCGGTCTGGCGTTCACAAAATCAGGCCTCACAAGGCGCATTGCATACAGAATGCTCTCATTTGTCGGTGAGAAGACAGGCATGATACTTCTTGGAAGTCTTATTCTCGTAGCCCTTCTTGCTCATGTGATGGCGCATACCGCGGCAGCCGCAACGGTCTATCCGATATTGCTGGCCATCTGCGCACTTTACGGCGAAGGGGACAAGAAGACCAAATTCGGCGCAGCCCTCTTTATCGGTATGGCATATGCAGCGGGCGCAGGAAGTATCGTAACCTTTTTAGGCGCGGCAAGGGGTCCTGCGGCAGCAGGCATGTTCAAGGAATTCACGGGACGGGAAATCGGTTTTTTTGAATTATCAAAATATTTGTTCATCGTGGGATGGGTCATGGTATTTATCATTTGGGGATATCTGATGTTATTCCTGATGCCGGAGAAAAAGGAGATTTCAGGATTAAGGGAAAAGGTCCGGAGACTGTCTTCAGAGCTTGGTCCGATGACGTGGCAGGAGAAATTCGTTGTCGTGGCCGTGTTGTCCGTGATTGCAATCATGTCATTGCAGTCCTTTGTCCCTGCCCTGAAACCGCTTGATCGCGCGGCCATCATGCTCATCTCGACTCTCGTATTCTTTATATTTAAAGTTCTCACGGTCAGGGAACTCGAAGACATACCCTGGAACATAATCCTGCTCTTCAGCGGCGCGATGAGCATCGGTTTCTGTCTGTGGCAGACAGGCGCCGCCCAGTGGATAGCAGTGAACTGGCTCGCGATGTTCCAGAATGCGCCATGGGTCGTGTTTGTCCTGGGTATTGCGTTCTTTGTTCTGATAATGACCAACTTCATCATGAACGTCGCTGCGATCGCGATAGCGCTGCCTGTCTCTCTGGTTGTCGCACAGTATTTAGGGGTTGCGCCGGATGTAATCTTCTATGCGGCGCTTGTCACTGCCGGCATGCCGTTTCTGCTTCTGATCGGCGCTGCGCCGAACGCTATCGCGTACGGTTCAAACCAGTTTACTACCGGTGAATTCTTCAAGCACGGCGTCCCGATGAGCATCATCCTGATGATGGTCCTCGGCATATCCCTTTTTACGATCTGGCCGCTGCTGGGCATGCCGATAACGTTGAAATAGTTGATAAGGTTGAAGGTTGGAAGAATGAATTTCATTTATTAGAAAATCTCCCCTTCCCCCTCTTTTCTAAAGAGGGGAATTATTCCTCCCTTTGGCAAAGGGAGGGTAGGAGGGATTTTATTAAACAATGGCATTAGTTTGTTAGATTGCTAATAACAACCTCCAACCTTAGTCTTTTACTTAAAAGGGGTTTTTATGAACTTTGAGCAGAAATTGAATGAAAAGTTTCCCGGGGCGATGCCCGAGGCGGATTTTGTCGTGAAATCATTTGAATCCATCTTTCCTCTCGGGTTCAGCGCAATAAATGCCATAGCATGCGTTGGCCTTTGCCGCGATGAGATCACTCTGCCCCTGTCTGATGCGATCAAAAAGACGTGGGGTGAATCATTCAATTTCTCGAGTCTTGCAGGGATGCTTTTCCTTGGAAAGATGGGCTTTCTTGCAGCCCAGCACCATTCGCCTAATGAAGAGGGCAAGGAGCGTTATGTCTTTTATGCCTTTCCGCATATCGCCATTAATGCCGAAGGAGAGGTCGGCAGGTGTGAGAGATCGGGCCGGCACGGCCAATCGACCGCCTGCGGGGCCTTGTTCTCCTTCCAGAAGGAGATGGAAGGGGGCAAACTCCGCCTTGGCCTCGATTTCGACGACGTGGAGCAGAGCCTGCTGAAGATTCGGTTGCTCCAGGAAATACATTACGGAAAGGTCCCCGACCTGCTTGAGCTGACACAGGTTACGCTAAAGGTCATCCAGACCGACATTGAACGCATGATCGGACTTACAGTCGACAGTAATAAAAGCGATTATGCTGTATTTACCGGCATCCAGATCCACGGTCCGAAAATGAACTACATCTGGCCCGATGCCTGTTACAGCGTAGTGAACGGCACAAAACAGGAAATAAAGTTGAAAAAATAAAGGAACGGAGGAATTATGAAGGCAAAAGATTTGATGGTGCCGCTTCAGGAATACCTGAAGCCTGACACAACGCTTAAGGAAGCTGCCAATATCCTCAGGACTGCAAAGAGGGGAGAAGAGAGGATAGGTGTGAAGGGGCTTCCTGTTCTTGATGAAAGAGGCAGGATGGTTGGTTTTCTGTCCATAGGAGATATCCTGAAGGCCGTATTCCCCTCCTATATGTCCCTTATGAACCTCGGGGATTTCACCTGGGACGGCATGGTCGAGGATATGGCGAAAAAAGCGGGGAATAAGAAGGTATCCGAGATGATGACGAAGAAGGTCATAACCGTGCCCGAAGATGCTCCTTTGATGGAGTGCGTAGACCACATGATCAAGAACAATGTGAAAAGGCTTCCTGTTATCGGAAAAGACGGCAAAGTGGTCGGCATCCTCTATGAAAGAGATGTCTTTTTTCAAATAACAAAGGCGATGCTGAATGAAAATAATCCCCCCTCCCCCCCTTTAGAAAAGGGGGGCAAGGGGGGATTTGGAAATACCGGAGGTGTGAAATGACGCATGAAGCAGCGGCGGCTGCTCAGCCCTTTGTCATGGACACAGCCTTCTGGACAGCAACGACAATATTTATATTGGCGTACGCCGTTATTGTCTCCGAAAAGATACATAAGACAGTAATCGCAGTATTCGGCGCAGGTCTGATGCTGGTGCTTAAGATCCTTGAACAGCACGAGGCATTCCATGTGGAAGAATTCGGCATAGACTGGAACGTCATATTTCTCCTTATATCCATGATGGTGATCATAAATCTGATGCGGCCGACAGGTGTATTCGAATACATAGCGATCAAGAGCGCAAAGTTGGGCAAAGGCGAGCCCTTCAGGATTCTGGCTATATTCGCGATTGTTACGGCTGTTCTCAGCGCTTTGCTCGATAATGTGACGACAGTTTTATTAATAACTCCTGTTACTTTACTTATTGCAGATGCCCTTGATGTTGACCCCATACCTTATCTTATTTCATGCGCCCTGGCATCAAACATAGGAGGGACAGCCACGCTTATTGGCGATCCGCCTAATATCATGATTGCCTCAAAAGCTCAGCTGAATTTTATGGATTTTATATACCATCTTGCGCCTATTGTCGTCGTAATAATGGTTTTCTACATTTTCGCAATAAAGGTTATATGGGGAAGGAAGCTCAAAACAAAGGATGAACTGAAGAAGAGGATAATGGCCATGGATGAGAGAGAGGCCATAAAAGACCCTGCGATGCTCAAGAAATCACTATTTGTTCTCGGTGTGGTATTAACTGGATTTGTATTCCACGGCATGCTCCATTTTCAGCCTGCTACAGTGGCGCTTTTCGGGGCAGGGCTTTTGCTTCTTCTCTCAAAAACCCATGAGCCTCATCATATTTTAGCGGAGGTTGAATGGCCGACAATATTTTTCTTCATGGGGCTTTTCATTATAGTAGGCGGTGTTGTAAAAGTCGGCCTGATAAAATGGATGTCGATTCAGATACTCGAACTCACACAGGGAAACATGCTTGCCACGTCAATGGTCGTTATGTGGTTTTCTGCATTTGCATCCGCAATTGTGGACAACATACCATATGTTGCAACGATGAACCCTTTGATTGTCGATATGGCAAGGCAGCTGTGGCCTGATCTTTCGGGCATACAGCTCCTGCACCATGTCGATTTAATGCCCCTATGGTGGTCGCTGGCTTTAGGAGCGTGTCTCGGCGGGAACGGGACGGCCATCGGCGCGTCTGCAAATGTCATAGTAGTAGGGATGTCCGAGAAACTCGGCAAGAGGATATCCTTCGGCAAGTTCATGCTCTACGGCATGCCGCTTATGGTAATGACCGTAGTTATTTCAACAATATATGTATGGCTGAGGTATTATGTTTTGAAGATATAGGAGTATCACTTCAGTGAAGCGTGGAAGAACCATAACCCCTCCTGACCTCCCCTTAAGTTAAGGGAAGGAATATGAACCCCCTCTTAAAGTAAGAGGGGGCTGGGGGGAGTTATTGATTCCTGTAATTGCAGTACTCCCGGTTTTACCGGGTTTATCTTAGGTGGAGACTGTCAGAAAGGAAAAGATGTTTGAAGTAAAAGGGAAGTCAATAAATTGCACGTTGAGGATATCTGAATGATATCCGAAAACACTTGCAAGCCATTCAACCCTGACCTGCCGTATATTCTGCAGGGCCGTTGTGGTTTTTCTATCTCTCGCCTTCTTATCTGTTTTTTTCTTTCCTCAGTCCCTCTGTTAAAGGTCATTTAACAAGGAGGATTTTAATTATGATGACTATGGTCGCAGTCGTATTCGTATTGGCGTACTCGATGATCGCGCTCGAGCATCCAATCAAGATCAACAAGTCTGCAACAGCGCTGTTGGCAGCAGGCTCCATGTGGACTATTTATTCTTTTGCCAGTCCGCTGGGAGTCGAAGGCGTGATCCATCAGCTAACTGAAAAACTGGCGGAAACCGCAGCAATCGTTTTCTTTCTGATATGTGCTATGACTATTGTCGAGGTTACTGATTCACATGGCGGTTTTGAGGTTATCACTTCCCGCATCAAAGCCAAAAAGCTTACAACCCTGCTCTGGATTATCGGATTCATCGCCTTCTATCTGTCTTCCATCCTTGACAACATGACAACAACAATCGTGATGGTTGCTCTTATGAAGCGCCTGCTTAAGGAACATAAACAACGTCTCTTCTTCGCCGGTATTATCGTAATTGCCGCAAATGCAGGCGGCGCATGGACCCCTATCGGTGATGTGACTACAACCATGCTCTGGATTGGCGGGCAGATCACAACCGGCGCTATCATGAAGGGGCTCTGGATAGCCTCCATGATCAATTTGTTGGTTCCCCTTACAATAGCCTCCTTCTTCCTCAAGGGCAATGTAGTGCCTCCGGACAAGGTCGAAAATGGCGCTACTAATACATCCCAGTTTGAAAAAAACCTGATGTTCTTTATGGGGATTGGCGCACTGATTTTCGTCCCGGTATTCAAGGCGATCACGCATCTCCCACCTTATCTCGGTATCCTGTTGGCCCTTGGGGTCCTTTGGTTTGTGGGAAATATACTGCACCGCAGCAAGCCTTACGAAGAAAAGGAGCACCTCACGCTGACCAAGGCCCTCAAACGCATCGACATGGCGTCGGTAGTATTTTTTATAGGTATTCTGCTTGCTGTAGCCACACTTTCTGCCAATGGTATGCTGCCGTCGCTGGCCCAGTGGCTCGATGCAAAGTTAGGCAATCAATCCCTGATCGTTATCATAATAGGGCTTTGTTCCGCTGTAATAGATAATATTCCTTTGGTAGCAGCTTCGATGGGAATGTATCCACTCGCACAGTTTCCTCCGGACTCATTTCTATGGGAGTTTATGGCTTACTGCGCGGGCACGGGCGGTTCGATATTGATCATAGGCTCTGCCGCGGGCGTGGCTGCCATGGGTCTTGAGAAGATCGAGTTTTTCTGGTATGCGCGCCGCATCGGGCCGCTGGCCTTTGCAGGGTATTTTGCCGGCGTGATTGCCTATATAATACAATATAATTTGCTTCACTGAGGTTGTTATAGATAAACCACCCCTTAAATTCCCCTCCTGATTCAGGAGGGGAGCAGGGGGAGGTAAACGCATATCGACAGATGTGAGGCCTTGATCCTGTTAAATGAACTCATTAACGATAACCGGGTATTTATGTTGTTTTGTAATCGTTCGTGGATTGATATTCATGGTGTCGTTATTCTGTTTTCTCAACGTCCCTCCTTCGTAATAAATTTAAGAGTGATTCTGCAGTTTTAAGAAGGCATATTGAGTTAACTTGCTGATTTGTATTATTATATTCAGTTTTTTAAAAAATGGACCCTAAAAATTTAATTTATACAGGTATATTCATTTATCTTTCGGCTGCCGCATCCTTTATAATACTGCCAAAAGGTAAGCGCTACACCTATATCCTTTCAACCCTCGGCGCTTTGGTTATTGCCGTTTCAGGTCTTATCATGATGTACTTTCAACCTGTTAAGATATTTTCCAGTCACATAGCACCAGGATTTGATTTTTTATTTAAAGGGGATGCCTTTTCAGGGTTTTTCATCTTTACAATCTCAATACTTGCATTTGCAGTATCGGTTTATTCAACAGGTTATACAAAGAATATGAAGAACCAGGGTATGATGGGTTTTTTCTTCAATCTTTTCATACTGAGCATGATCGCCGTTGTCCTTTCGGGCACTATAATTACTTTTCTCATATCATGGGAGACGATGTCCATTGTCTCGTATTTCCTTGTAACCTTTGACAGGGACGTGAAATCTGCAAGGGCAGGGCTTGTATACGCAGTGATGACACATATCGGGACCGCTTTTATAATAGCTCTTTTTCTCATTCTCTATAAATATACGGGGAGCATGCGTTTTGCAGAGATTAAGGTTATGGCGTCGGGTATTCCTGTTCAGGTCAGACATTTGATATTCATATTTTCGATCATCGGCTTCGGCACAAAGGCCGGGATAATACCTCTTCACACATGGCTCCCCAGGGCGCACCCTGCAGCGCCTTCGAACATTTCTTCGCTGATGTCTGGAGTTATGATAAAAACAGGCATCTATGCATTCATAAGGATTGTGATGGACATAATGGGGCAGGGGCCGGAGTGGTGGGGTATCACGATAATCGTCATTGGGGCGGTCTCCTCGGTTCTGGGCGTGTTATACGCACTGATGGAGCATGATATTAAAAGGCTCCTTGCATATCACAGCGTTGAAAATATAGGGATTATACTGCTGGGACTCGGCGCTTCAATGATATTCAGGGTCAATGATCTTTATCCCCTGTCTGCACTGGCGCTTATTGCTGCGCTTTATCATACGCTGAATCATGCGCTCTTCAAGGGACTGCTTTTTTTAGGCGCAGGGTCTGTGATGCATGCCGCACATACAAAAAACATGGAAGAAATGGGCGGACTTATTAAATCAATGCCTTATACCGGGCTCTTTTTTCTTGTCGGGTCGGTCTCGATATGCGCCTTGCCGCCTTTCAACGGTTTCGTGAGCGAATGGCTTACATTCCAGTCGCTGCTTCTCGGTTTTAAGTCTCAATCCATAATATCAAAGATCATAACTCCTCTCGGCGGGGCTGCGCTTGCACTGACCGGCGCCCTGGCTGCCGCATGCTTTGTGAAGGCATTCGGGATATCTTTTCTCGGGATGCCGAGGAGCGGCAAAGCGGAAAATGCCAAAGAATCCTCCATATACATGATAACCGGCATGGGTCTTCTTGCAGTGCTCTGTCTCGTGTTCGGCATATTCCCGGGCATTGTCATAGAGATCCTTTCTCCGGCGGTATTTATCCTTACAGGTTCTAACGGGGCATTGGCAGAAGGCGTGTTCATTAATATCAGCGAGACTGTATCGGCAATATCACCCGCAGCGATAATAGTTGCGATGCTTGTTTTGAGCATTGCGGCCGCCGTATTTATAATTATTGCCGGCGGCAGAAAAAAAATAAAATATGGCGATTCATGGGACTGCGGTATACCAGCCCTCGGTCCGAGGATGCAGTATACTGCGACAGCCTTTACCAAGCCTCTCAGGATAATATTCAGGAGGCTCTATCTTCCGAAGAGGGAACTCAGGGTTTCTTATGTGGTAAAACCATTCTTTGTGAAGTCAATAAAATACAGCGCCGAAATAACGCCGTTTTTTGACAGGTATATTTACGAACCTGTAACCGATTTCATTCAAAGGACAGCGGGCAAGGTGAGGCTTCTTCAGTCAGGGAGCCTTCAGTTGTATCTTGCATATATACTGATAACCCTTGTCCTGCTCCTTATATTCGGGACGTGATAATGAAGTATTTCCAGTTCATCATAATCATTCTCCTCTCCCCTCTTGTCCAGGGGCTGATCAAAAAATTCAAGGCAGACATGCAGGGCAGGGTCGGCCCGGGCATATTACAGCCGTATCTCGACCTGATAAGGCTCATGAAGAAGGATATGGTCATATCTTATGTGACTTCATGGATATTCAGGGCAGCGCCGTATATTGTTTTTGCATCTACCATTGCCGCCGCTATGTTAATTCCGGTCATAACGATCGAGACACCCTTCAGCATGATGGGCGATATTATAGCGTTGATTTATGTCCTTGCGGCCGGAAGGTTTTTTATGGCGTTATCCGGACTTGATGCTGGAACAGCCTTCGGGGGCGAGGGCAGCAGCAGGGAGATGACGGTTGCGATCCTTGTCGAGCCGATGATTATGCTCAGCGTATTTACTGCTGCAATATCTGCAGGTTCGACGAATATATCGAAGATCGCCGGCTCTGAGACGCTCTATTCCCCTTCGCATATCCTTGCCCTTTCGGCATTTATCGTGGCAGTCATTGCAGAGACAGGCAGGATACCGGTAGACAATCCGGACACTCACCTGGAGCTGACCATGATACATGAGGGGATGATCCTTGAGTATTCGGGTAAATACCTTGCGCTGATGGAATGGGCGCATTATATGAAGCAGATGCTTCTTTTCACACTCGCAGCAGATATATTCTTCCCGCTGGGGATCGCGGCAGGCGGTGATTTATCCGCTCTTGCAGCATCATCCGCAATATATATCTGCAAGATGGTGTTCATGGCGTTCCTGATGGCGCTGATAGAGTCCACGAGGGCGAAGATGAGATTTTTCCAGCTCCCTTCGCTTCTTGGCGGGGCATTTGTCCTTGCTGTTCTGTCACTCATAACTTTTATCATGATGGGAAAATAGGGGGCAGGAAAAATGAAAGACTGGATACAGGCATTTTCGGTTATCGATTTCATATCCGTGGGGATACTGCTTACGGCGATAGCGATGAATGCGCTTAAAAGGCTTGAATCGTGTGTAAGGGCATATACGCTGAATTCACTGCTGCTTGCTTCGCTGATCGCTATTGTGGCATTTATGATCGGCGAAGCACATTTGTATATTGCTTCGTTTGTCACTCTTTTGAGCAAAGGCATTTTGATACCCGTGTTTTTAAGGAGAATAGTAAAACAGCTTAAGGTCACGCATGATGTTGAACCGTACATGAGCAATGCGATGTCTCTGTTTATATCGGGGATACTCGTGGCTGTTGTCTACGGCTCGCTGAAAGCAGGCATCATAGTTACCGGATTTTCAGGAAACGTCCTTCAGATATCCATAGCAGTGATCCTGATCGGACTCTTCATAATGATAAGCCGCAGGAAGGCCATAACACAGGTTATAGGTCTGCTGGTTATGGAGAACGGCCTCTTTCTTGCAGGTTTTTCACTCACTTTCGGCATGCCGCTCATTATCGAACTGGGTGTTCTTTTCGACATGCTTATGGGCGTGATAATACTCGGCATTTTTGCCATACAGATAAAAAAGGCGTTTACCTCCTCCGACCTTGATAAACTGACGGTGCTGAAAGGATGAGGAGAATACCGGTGTTTTGCCCGGATCCGGCTGTACAGGGGGCAGCGGCATGATCGCGATTCTGATAATCCCGCTTGTCACTGCGGCATTATGTTATTTGTTTAAGAATACAAAGATTGTAGGTTATACAAGTCTTGCCGGATCGGTTATTCTTGCCTGCATTGCTGTGCCTTCAATTATTGCAGCGGTATTTTCTCCTGAAGGTTTGACAGTGGGTATGCTTTATCTGGATGCCCTTTCAGGATATATCATGGCGCTTGTCATATTTCTGGGACTCGCTTCTGCCGTTTTTTCGATCGGATACATGGAACACGAGCTGCATGCAGGTCTTACCGACGCTACAGGCATAAGAAGATATTATGCATTGTTCCATCTCTTTATATTCACAATGCTCCTCGTAACCGCGGCAAATAACCTTGCGCTTATGTGGATTGCGATAGAAGCAACGACGATCGTATCAGCGATACTGATAGGCCTTGGTTTTACTAAAAGACAGCTTGCGATAGAAGCTGCATGGAAATATATTATCCTCTGCACAGTCGGGATAACTTTCGCGCTCCTGGGTACGTTTATAACATACTATGCTGCCACTGCCGTTACAGGGACCGTGGGGGAGTTAAACTGGACAGCCCTCAGGCACATTGCCGACAGGCTTAATCCCTCGACAATGAAGCTTGCCTTTATCTTTATCCTTGTGGGATATGGCACCAAGGCAGGGCTCGCCCCTGTGCACAACTGGCTGCCTGATGCTCACAGCGAGGCGCCGAGCCCGATAAGCGCCCTGTTGTCGGGAATACTTCTAAATACGGCCTTTTACGGCATTTTGAGATTTGTCTCGATCGTTGAACCTTCGACAGGAAGCATTTTTACAGGAAATCTGCTTGTTGTCTTCGGGCTGATATCTATAGGTATATCTTCAGTGTTTATTCTCGTCCAGGACAATTACAAGAGGCTTCTTGCATACAGCAGCATAGAACATATGGGTATTATATCTTTCGGTATCGGTATAGGCGGCCCGCTCGGCGCTTACGGGGCGCTCCTTCACATCCTGAACCATGCTGTCTCAAAACCGCTAATGTTTTTTGCCTCGGGCAGGATACAGTCACATTATGGTTCAACACGGATAGAGAACGTCAGCGGAGTTATGTCATCGATGCCGCTGCTCGGAACACTGGCCTTTATCGGAGCGCTCTCGCTCTCCGGAGCGCCTCCTTTCAATATATTTATAAGCGAATTTACGATTCTTAAGGCAGGTGTCGACAAAGGGATGTGGACGGTCGCTGGACTTTTTCTGTTTTTCGCTGTTATTGTTTTTTACGGGATCCTGTCCGGGTTCGGAAGGATGCTCTTTGGAGACCCGAGACTGAAGGCAGAGGTCCGGGAGACCGGAGACGATGTAAATGCAGCAGAAGGAGATCCCGGACGTCGTTTCAGGGCATCGAGACTTCATAATACCCTGAGCAGCGTAATGATGATCTTCATGGCATCAATTATTGTGCTTCTCGGTCTTAACGTGCCTGATTTTATAGACCATATAATAAGGGCCTGCATCAACGTTATGGGGATACATTGATGATGGAACGTATTATCGACAAGGCCGTAAGAATAAGAGAACACCTGAACGAGACATATATAGAAGTCGACAGGGACGATTTCAGAGGGGCATGTGCCTATCTGTCAAGAGAGAAAAATGCGATACTCAGGCTCATGTTCGCATCGGATGAAAGGTCGATTGACAGCAAATTCAGGGTATATGCAGTCTTTTCCGTCTCCGGCATCGACAGGTTCTTTGTTATAAGCATATCGCTGAAAGAAGACGATCCCTCGTTCCCGTCCTTGACTCCGGATATCCCGGCCGCCCACTGGTATGAACGTGAGATAAGGGACATGTTCGGCCTGATACCCGAAGGACATCCTGATTTGCGAAGGCTTATATTCCATGACGCTTTCCCCGCCGGTTCGTATCCTCTGCGCAAGGATTGGACCATAAAAGAGGAGGAACTGAAGGAGTGGGGAAAAGGCGTGGCCCGCAATGAACCTTACAAGTTTATGGAGGTCGGCGGAGAGGGAATTTATGAGATCCCGGTTGGTCCTGTGCATGCCGGTATAATCGAGCCGGGACATTTCAGGTTCAGTGCTGTGGGAGAGACCATATTCTTCCTTGAACCGAGACTGTTTTATACCCACAAAGGCACAGAGAAACACTTCGAGCATCTCGGATTCAAAGACGGCGTCAGGCTTGCAGAAAGTGTTTCAGGGACGTCCTCATTCTCACATTCATCCGCATACTGCATGGCTGTGGAAAGAATGGCAGGCATCGATATAACTGAAAATGCAGAGGCGGTCAGGACCCTCCTTTTAGAGATTGAGAGACTTTATAACCATATCGGGGATATCGGCAATATCTGCGCTGGGACAGGGCTGTCAGTCGGATATGCAAAAGGCGCGGCCATCAAGGAGCAGATTATGCAGCTTAACGAAAGGCTTACAGGCAGCAGATATCTGAAGGGTGTAAATATGATAGGTGGGGTAAGCATTAATGTTATGGACAACAGGGACGATATCCTGTCTTCAGTTGATGAGGTTACAAAGAAATACAAGGAATTGATGAAACTGCTCCTCGGCACAGTTTCACATGTGGAACGTCTTGAGAACACCGGCAGGCTATCGAGGGATATTGCCCTGAAATTGGGTGTAACCGGCGTGGCTGCAAGAGCCTCAGGGATAAATGATGACATAAGAAAAGCGCATCAGCACTTCCTGTATGACAGGCTGGATTTTGAATCTCACACAATGATGAAAGGCGATGTATATGCGCGCATGATGGTGCGGGCAGAGGAGGCTGAATGTTCTATCTCCATGATAAATACGCTTCTTGAAAAGAGTTATAAGGGCGGGCCGGCGGTGGAGATCAAGAACATGCCCGCCTATTCGTCCTCATTCGGATATACTGAAACACCGAGGGGGTCTGTGTTTTACTGGGTCATGTCAGATAAGGATGGAGGACCGTTGAGAGTGAAACTGAGGTCGCCTTCATTCTGCAACTGGCCGGCAGTGCCCTTTGCCGTTCACGGCAATATCGTGCCTGATTTCCCGCTCTGCAACAAGAGCTTTAATCTGTCTTATTCAGGATGTGACATGTGATTAAAACAAAGCATTGCATAGAAGGAAGACAGATGCGCTGTAAAAGTTCTGCAAATCAACGTGATTTAATTATTATTCTCATGAATGCAGACTTAACTGATAGTGCATTTTACAGAGAGGCCGGCCGGCCGTGCTTGAGGGCTGTGAGGTGTTGATGGCAGCCTTTTTCCATCGCACCTGCCTTCCATATCAAGAACATGTTTTGCAACTGACGGGTAAAGAAAGGGCCATAGCGCCGTAGCCGAAAGGAAAAAGAAAAATGTTAAAAGAGATATTAAAAAATATAACAGGCAGAAAACATGTAATCCCTTTCCCGGAAGGTTTCAGGGTTTCCCCGGATGAAACTTCAAAGGTCTTGAACCTGCAGGAAAAGATCGACAGGGTGTTCGGGAGGTCGTTGCGTATCAGACAGGTGGATGCAGGCTCGTGCAATGCATGTGAATGGGAGTGCACAGCGCTTTTGAACCCGATATATGATATCCAGAGGTTCGGCATTGATTTTGTGGCATCGCCAAGGCACGCCGATGTATTGCTTGTCACAGGTCCCGTATCAAGACAGATGGAGCTCGCACTTAAGAAGACCTACCTTGCCACGCCGGAACCGAGACTTGTCGTCGCCTGCGGCGACTGCGCAACAGACGGCGGCGTATACAAAGGAAGTTATGCGGTTACAGACGGTGTTGCCAATGTAATTCCTGTTGACTGCTGTATACCGGGATGTCCTCCCTCCCCTGTACAAATAATATCCGGATTTTTACAGTTACTGAGTAAATTAACGAAGTCATAGAATTATTGATACATCAGAACAACTCTGGATCAGCATTTCATGGGTCCAACTCCTTCATTATGACGATTTGATGCCGTTATAGTGCTCCCCTGCACCTGAGCCTGACGCGACCGAGGCGGCAGACGTAAATATCCCCTTTGCCTCTGTTGACCTGTCCTGATTACACTTATTAAGGTTCTCATAATAGAACGTACATAATTTCAATAAAATCCCTCCCAACCTCCCTTTGCCAAAGGGAGGAATATACCCCTCTTTGGCAAAGTCGGAGACTCGACTCTACGAGAGGGGCAAGGGGAGATTTTCTGACAAAATGTCTATCCAATTTTGAGAACATTAGTAAATTATTATTAATAAAAATAATAAGCATAATTTTAGTTTTTTAGGTTAAAATATCCAAAGATACAGGAGGGGATAGTCTTCTGATGGTGTTTGATATTCTCGGCAGATTAAAGAAAGACAGAAGAAGCGCCCTTACTAAAGGCGAAGAAAGAAAATTATTCCGTAAAAAATACCTTTATTTTAAAAATCTGCTTTCCAGCAACAATGAAGTTCTCGAGATAATGGCTGATATGGAGGAGAAGTTCTCAGGCGAGTTCGTTTTTGACAGATATTACATCGACTCCAACACCAGAAAACTATCTGATAAAGTTTACAGCATTATAGAAAATCTGAATTCCCTTTCCGATGAAAAATACTATGAACTTTACGGTATATATAAAAGAATCAAATCAGAAGTAGAAGATATTCTGACAAAAAAGATAGACATACCTGTAACCGGCCCTGTAATCCCGATTGAAAATATCGACAGGGAAATGATCGGCGCAGCAGGCGGAAAGATGGCGAACCTGGGTGAGGTGAAAAACCGGCTCGGTCTTCCTGTCCCTGAAGGGTTTGCGGTCACTGCATATGCTTTCAAGAAATTCATGGATCATAACAATCTTACCTCTGAAATTAATAAAAAACTGTATATACTTGATCTTAAGAACATGGAAGGGCTGCAGCATCTGAGCAAGGAGATCCAGGACATGATATTGAATGCCGAAATGCCGGCTGATCTGAAGCAATCCATTATAGATTCATATGAAAGGATTATTGAGAGGACAGGTAGGCGTGTCAGCATGTCTGTGCGGAGCAGCGCTGTGCAGGAAGACGGGGAATTCAGCTTTGCAGGACAGTACGCAACTGCTCTTGGTGTTATGGAAAAAGATGTGGTCATCGCGAAATATAAGGAAATACTGGCCAGCCTTTTCACCCCGCGGGCTATTTTTTATTACAGGACGAAGGGATTCACAGAGGAAGATATGGTCATGTCTGTCGGGATTATGACGATGATAGACGCCAAAATGAGCGGAGTAATGTATTCACATGACCCTAATGACCCGCATAAAGGTGTGATCATAATAAATGCAGTATGGGGTCTGGGAACTAATGCCGTCGATGGTCAGGTTTCACCGTATATATATGTTGTATCAAAAAATAATAATGTTGTCCTTGAGCAGAAGGCGGCTGTCCAGAAGACTATGATGACGATTGATCCTGAAAATGGCATCGTTGAGGTTGATGTTCCTGAAGAGCTTGAGAGGCAGTCCGGTCTGGATGCGAAGCAGATATTTACACTTGCCGAATATGCAAATACATTGGAGAAACATTATAACAGGCCGCAGGACATAGAATGGGCAATAGACGGGGACGATAATATTTATATTTTACAGACAAGGCCGTTGAAGATATCGAATAGATCGACAAGGGTTAAAAGCATACCTACGCGTGTTGAAGGCTATAACATCCTTATAGATAAAGGCGCTATCGCCTGTAAAGGCATTGCTGCCGGAAAGGCTTTCTTTGTCAGAAAAGAGGAAGATCTGCATAATTTCCCTTCAGGCGCTGTGCTGGTCGCAAGACATACTTCTCCTAAATTCGTTACTGTAATGGATAAGGCCAGCGCTATTATCACAGATATAGGAAGCGCAACAGGCCATATGGCCTCGTTATCAAGGGAATTTCAGGTGCCTACCATCCTTAATACAAACGTAGCAACATCTGTTATTGAGGAAGGACAGGAAATTACGGTGGATGCGATCAATTCGAACATTTATGAGGGAAGAGTGATTGAGATAATAGAACTGGCTGCCAAGAGAGAGGATTTCTTCAAAATCACTCCGCTTTTCAAGACCTTGAGGAAGGTGTTGAAGAAGATAGTGCCTTTAAATCTCGTAGACCCTGAAGACACCACCTTCGTTCCCCAATATTGCAGGACTTTTCATGATATAACCCGGTTTTCACATGAGAAAGCTATGAATGAGATGTTCAGGATCAGTGACCGGGAGGAAGTCAAAAAGGGAGATGCCGTAAAATTAGCGTTGAAAATACCGCTGGATATAAGTTTGGTTGATCTCGGCAGCGGTATCGAGGAGGGCTATAAGAATGTAGGCATTAAGAATATACGTTCAAAACCCATGGTTGCTTTTCTGAACGGCTTAATGTCGGCGAAATGGCCGGGGCCGAGACCTTCGGATGTTCAAGGCATTCCTTCTGCAACTCAAAAAGGAAAATTATATGAAAAGAGCTTTGCCATGGTTTCCGAGGAATACATGAATTTCAGCATACGGCTTGGTTATCATCTCTCTACAGTAGAGGCATATGCCGGCAGTAATACAAACGACAACTATATCCAGTTTTTTTTCAAAGGAGGCGGAGCATCAATGGACAGACGCCTCAGAAGGGCGACATTGATATCGGGCATCCTTGAGAGTTTGGATTTCAGGATTAAAAGGAGCGGTGACGTCATCGAGGCAAAGATTACGAAATATGACGAGCCTTCCATTATTATTAACCCGGCAAATGAATAGTGCAACTTAGGCTGCATATTTTATCCTTGGGTGTTTGAAATATTTCTTGATCCGTTCCGGCATTTTTTGAAGCTTACGCATGTGTGAAACTACCTTTCTC
>JBFMDL010000028.1:0-31451 GCA_040753635.1 Nitrospirota bacterium
CTTTTTTGTCATTTCGAGTGAAACGAGAAATCTTAAGAGCCGTTATGATCCAATAAGTTTTAAGATTCCTCGTCGCCTTTGGCTCCTCGGAATGACACAAAAACTTAGTTTTTCAGCAGCCTGTTAGGCCGTTTAATTCATGAATCTCTCTTGAAACTGGAAGGACTTAGTATTTAAGAGGTTTTATTTGGACGATACTCAGACACCCCCCCTTAGTCCCCCCTTGATAAGGGGGGAATTCAAGGTGGGTATAAAGAGGCCAAATATCTCGGAGGTCGGAAACCGAGCCTGCCTGTAGGCAGGAATGAGCGAAAATAAGATGTCCTTTCGTCATATAAAGAACGAATGGAATGTTATTTTTTGAACATTATTGTTAAAATTATTGAATGAAAAAAGTCGGTTTTGTTTATGACGACATTTTCCTTCTTCACGAGATGCCCGCCGGTCATCCTGAATCAAAAGAGCGTTTGACCGCGATTACCAATTCCCTGAAGCAGACAGAACTATGGGAAAAACTTGTCCATCTGAAGCCCCGCAAGGCGTCAAAGGAGGACATACTCTCTGTTCATTCAAATTCTTATTACGAAAAGGTCATAAGGTTTACCGGTTACTACGATGCTGACACTTTTATTTCCGCGAATTCTGTCGAGGCAGCCCTCTTCGCTGCAGGTTCTGTCATAGAAGTTGTTGATGACTGCAAGAGAGGGAAAATCGAAAGGGCGTTCTGTGCTGTGAGGCCTCCGGGCCACCATGCCGAAGCGAACAGGGCGATGGGGTTTTGCATTTTCAACAATGTTGCCATCGGAGCCAGATATGCACAGTCAAAAGGTTACGCTAAGGTTTTCATTATAGACTTTGACGTGCATCACGGCAACGGAACACAGCATATATTCGAAGAAGACGACTCAGTATTTTATTTCAGCGCCCACCAATATCCCCATTATCCCGGCACAGGCAGTGATTCCGAGAGGGGGAGAGGCAAAGGCACAGGCTTCACCTGCAACATCCCGATGCATTATGGCTCAGGAGACAGGGAATATTTTTCCGCTTTTAATGATTTACTGCCGGACCTGGTCAAGAACTTTGAACCGGATATCATATTGGTTTCAGCAGGCTATGACCTCCACATAAAAGACCCTCTGGCAGGACTAAGGGTTACAAATGACGGTATAAGGAACATTGTAAGGTCTATATTGCTATTGCGCCGGGATATACCTTATATCTTCTGCCTCGAAGGAGGATATAACCTTGCCGCTCTCGGTGAATCGGTGATCATAACTGTAGAAGAACTGCTGAAGTGCGGATAACTATCAAGCCTTCAGTCTTTGTTTTCCGACTGTTTCTTCTCTCTGTATAAACCCACTTCTCTCTTCAACTTTCTGTATGCAAACGGGAAAAGAAAAACAACAAACTGCGTTGACATAAACTCAAGCATGCTCACTTCCCTGCCTATATATCTCTTCAGAAGTATGAATGAATGGCGGTAAATGGAAGTTGTGCCTATCCACAAAAACCCGGCCATCAATGCAATGAAAATAATCAAAAATCCCTGATCCTTCCAAAAAACGGCAACCGCCAAAAAAAGAATAAAGAGGATAAAAGAACATATAGCCGCCAGCCCCCACAGGCGGAGATTCGAGAACAATTTATCGGTTATGTCCGCTTTTTCCGTCAATTTCACGTATTCATACACTAAATGTGAAATGATGTTTTGTCAATCGTCTGTATGAATTAATATAGCAGTTAATTGCTGTCAAAATAATTTAAAAAATGGGTGGATGCCGAATAAACACAATGACGACACCTTATGAAATTAATCCACGTAATAGTATTCTTATCAAGGATAATACAGAGTAGTCTTGATTACGTTTAATATCAAAAAGAGGTTTAACATCTTGATACCATGTCGATTTATTGTGTTTATGAGGTATTCAGCCATATCAATATTCTTATTCTGGACAAGTATGATAGCAGTTAATTTAAGGAAATTATAAATCTCGGATAAAGAATTACTTCGGAAGGATGAAATAGAAGTTATTTCCGTAATCTGTGGCCTCGTAGCCTGCAACCCCGCCGTGAATCTCAACAGCATTTTTAACAAAGGCGAGGCCATGTCCTGTCCCAGGCATTTTCAATGCATTTGAGCCGCGATATTCCTCTTCAAACAGCCTCCCCCTTTCTTCGTAAGGTATATGGGGGCCTGTGCTGAATACATTGTATTTTATACCGTCCTTGCCCGGCCCAAAGAAATCCCTTATGATTTCATATCCGTACGCAATATATTTCTTTTTTTCACCAAAAATATCCACTTCACGGGTGTATTTCAGGGCGTTGGAGAAAAAGTTTGCATATACCTGGGCTATCAATCCCACATCCACAACATTTATAGTCTCTTCATCAGGTATCCTGCTCAGACGGTCATCTATCGAAATCCCTTCTTTCATGAACTGCTCGATGTATCTTTCGAGCTGGGGCTGTACAACGTCCTTTTTCATGTTGCATGACTTTGTGCGCAGGGTAAGCCTGCCCTGGTCAAAATGGCTTCTTCTGAAAAGGGTCTCGATAAAAAGGCTCATATTCCTGTAATGTTTTTCCAGGTTTTCAAGTTCGCCTGTCAGGCCGCGGTTAACGTCCGACAGATCCTTTAGCAAAGCGTTCCTTTCCTCCTTATCAAGCTCTCTCGTTTCAGAAATTTCGCTGCAGAGCCTCTCTATCTCGATATTCTTCATCACCTTTCCCCTCAGACGCCTCAGAAAGAGCTTATATACCATGTTCGGCACGATTATATTATGTTCGATATCGGCAACCAGTGAACGGATAAACCTCAGATGTTCAATGTTTTTTTCGACAAGGAACATGTTATGCATCCTGAACCCTATTCTGTTTGCGTATTTCTCGAAAAAAAGCTCCCTGTGCTCGTCCATAATATCGATTGGATATATTTCCAGAAAACCGAGCACATCATTTTCTATATTGAACGGCAACTGGTCGATCAGGTATTTCTTGCCCCGTATCGTCAATATCATGCTCTGTTTATCAGTATAGTATGGACGTTCGCCGGGTTTTATATAATCAGGCAGAGATGTGTGCAATTCTGAGTCTTTGTCCTCGGTCCTTGCTACAAGGGTAATATCTTTACGTTTGGGGTCTATCAGGTATAGACACGATTCAAGGTTAAAAAAGCTTTTCGGGATAGTTACACAAAGCTCATAGAAATCCTCTATGCTGTCGAACTCCTGCGCAAGATCAAAAAAGGTGGTCAGCGCATTACTCTCTTTCCGGCTGAAGTTGTAACGCTGGTAATCGTCTTTCTTTGACCCAATACGTTCTAATATGTGCTTTGTTATTGCCATCCTAAGACAATTATATCATTTCCCAAACCATGTTCAATAAATTCCGGGGAAAAACCCTGCCTTTACCAGTTTTGATCGTAATTTGGTTATAATGTAATACATCACTTATGATCTCTTATCCTGAAATAAGCCCTGAGATTGTCAGAATAGGCCCTTTTGCGGTCAGATGGTACGGAATGATGTATCTTGCGGGCTTTGCTTCGTCATACTTTCTTGTCGGATACCAGATAAAAAAGAAAGGTCTTAATCTATCCAGGGACTTCGTGTCTTCGCTTTACACTTATCTCATACTCGGCCTGATTATCGGGGCGCGTATCGGGTATGTGATCTTCTATGACCTTTTGAGTTATATCCGCAATCCTCTTGAGATAGTGGCCTTATGGCACGGAGGCATGTCATTCCACGGAGGGATGATAGGGTGCATAGTTTCAGGAGTTATTTTCAGCAAAAAACACAATATAGATTTCTGGCAGTTTTCGGACTTTATTATCGTAACTGCTCCAATAGGCCTGGGACTCGGCAGAATAGGGAATTTCATAAATGCGGAACTCTACGGCAGGGTTACAGACCTGCCATGGGCTATGGTATTCCCCGGCGGAGGTCCATTGCCGAGACACCCGTCACAGCTTTATGAATTCTTTCTTGAGGGCGTTGTCCTTTTCATACTTTTATGGATGCTCAAAGACAGGGGTTTCAGAACAGGCATACTTACCGCACTTTTTCTGGTGTTATATGGTTTATTCAGGTTTTTGGTCGAGTTTGTCAGAGAACCCGATGTCCAGCTTGGATTTGTAATAGGGTCATTCACAATGGGACAGCTATTGAGCGCTGCCATGATGCTCGCAGGCGTATCGATTTTTTATATCAGAAAGAATTCAGGATAATGCTTTTTTATATTTTTACCACGACATAGATGCCCTTTATTAATGTCCAGCAAAATTTCAGAAATACTTCCTGCCCAGCCAGTTAGTTGCAGAATCTATCTCAATCATAAATGATGTCTTCATTAAATCCTTATTAATATAAAAGTTCATAAGAGGTGGCTTTGGCGGCTTCGGCGGCAAAGGAGGCAAAGGCGGACGCTTTGGCGGACATCCCGCAACCATAAATAACAATGATATAATTTAAAATACCCTGGCTATTATTTTCATATTTATCATATCCCTTACAAGATTGATAGTCTATTTAATTAATAAATTTCCCCTATACTGAAAGGACATAGTATTTAAGCGGTTTTATTTGGACGATCTTCAGACAGTATGTATTTTGATAAATAAAGAGTTCAAATTCCTCGGAGGTCGAAGACCGAGAATGAGCGCAAATACTATGTCCTTTATCTATTATCATATTCATGAATTATCCTGGTTATGCGTTCTTTATTTAAATAAATCCTGATTCATTATATTAAAAATTATGAAGAACTACAAATAAAACGTATTTACTTATTCAATCCTTACATAAGCTCTTCTCTCTTTACATTCGGTCCCCCGCCTTTTACAAGCTGAACAAGTATAAGTCCGATTATGAAAAAAACCGACACCGCAAGTATGGCAGGCCTCTGGCTTCCGAAGAAAGAAGAGACAAATCCGAATAGGAGAGGTCCTGCTATGGCAGAAGACTTGCCGACAAGTGAATACACGCCGAAATACTCGCTCTCATGTTCAGGCGGTATGAACTGTGCAAAAAAAGCACGGCTTGCCGCCTGCACAGTGCCGAGGCCGAGTCCTGCAAAACTTGCAAGCATCCAGAAATGGTTCTTTTCATAAATAAAAAAGGAGGCGACAGCTACAGATGACCACAAAAACAGAGAGACAGTAACAACTTTTTTGGGTCCCCAGAAGTCAATGGGCATTGCCATGATAAATGCGCCGGCCAGCGCTGTAATCTGGACAACCATGTAGAGCCCTATCAGTTCTTTCGGACTGAATCCGAGCGTTATTGCAGCAAAGACGCTCGAAAAAACAATAACTGTATTCACACCATCCTCATAAATAAGAAAGGCCAGAAGGAACTTGAGAAGTTCCCTGTTCCTGAATATTTCCCTGAACGTACGCAGGGTGTATCTCCCCCCTTTTCCCGCGGAACTTAAAAGGCTTAGACCTGATTTTCTGTCAGCAGGCAGGAGGAAAAATGCAGGCATCGAAAAAGCAAGAAAAAATGTTGAAACCATAAGCCACGTTTCGCTGTAATGTCCTGCCTTTACGAGAGGAAGGGCTATCAGGAGCGAAATTATGGAGCCTATGTAGCCTACGGCATAACCCCATGCAGAGACCCTTCCCTGATAAGATTTTTCCGCTATTTCAGGCAGGAATGAATTGTAAAATACAATGCCTCCTTCCATTCCGATGTTCGCCATGACTGAAATGAAAAAGCCTTCCAGGAACATGCCCTTTTCGAGAAAAGAAAAACAGGAGACGGATATGATACAGAGGAGAGTATAGAAGAAAAGAAACCTCTTTCTTCTTCCACTGTAATCAGCTATGCCGCCGATAAAAGGAGATGACAACGCAACTAACGCCATGCTTGCCGATATCGCCCTTCCCCACCACAAATCCCCCTGCCCTGCCTCATTGCCGACAATTACAGAAACATAATATACAGGGAATACGACAGCGGATATGACAGCAGAATAGCTGGAATTTGCAAAGTCAAAAAGACACCAGCTTATTATCTGCCTTCTGTTTTTCATTCAAAAACTAATCTAAAGGCGAAAGGCATTTTTGTCAAATATTTATTTTTAGAGGATATCACAAATTGTGATATCCTCCGGCCATACGGAACGATAGGATTTCGAGGGGGGAAAGATGAGTAGCAAGTCCGCACCTCAGCATCTTCTGCTTCCGCTATGCCAACTTTCGCGCTTCTGTGCTTTCGAATTTCTGAATTTGCCGTTTTTAAAGGAAAGGTTGATCGTGTGCAGAAAAAAGAGAGATACAAGAAGAAAATCTCCTGCGGTTATAGTAATGTAATAATGCAAAGGAGGAAACACAAGTCTGTTTAATTTACAAATTTACCCGCAAAAGCTATAATTAAAATCATCAATGAGTAAATATGCTCTTATTTGAATGGGATCCAAACAAGGCAAGAAAGAATTTAGAAATTCATCGAGTATCTTTTGATGAGGCCAGCACAGCCTTCAGAGATACTTTATCTTTGACGATTTATGATCCGCTGCATTCTGAGGGAGAAGACAGGCTAATTCTGATTTTGAGACTTTAAGACTTTGGGGACGTTGATGAATTAATCAGCTTGTCTGCTATCGCCTCATTCCAGTCTTATCCCACACTTCTTCGTGTGCTGTTTTATGCTCTTTTCTGATTAAGTATAATCTCAAACATGGACTACTCCCGGGTTTCGATAGTTCAAAAGCGCTGAAGACAGTTTTTTTAGGTTTTTGGATTAAAATGGAGACAGGAGGTGACTATGAAATTTAATAGGATAACCGTTAATCCTCCCTCCCCTCCCCGCTCCCTCTAAGTCTATTCCGGCAAGCCGTGCATAAGAGGCTTGATGTTTCCTGTCTCCAGAATTCTTGGGCTTCTGTCTGCCGGAGAGACAAAGTAATCCATACTAAAGGCATATCCATATCTCGAACATCAGGACATTGACGAGGCATTGGCATACGCTGCATGCCTTGCAGATAAGGAAGTTATGTAATTTGCATGAAGTTTCACAAAGTTTCAAAGTATCAAAGTATCAGAGGGGCAGAGCGGAAGGGTAGAAGCCGGAAGGAAATCCAGATTACCGAGTGTGTAATGCGAGGTCTTCAAGTGTGACTTTCTTAAACACGTCTTTTGACCCAAAACGCTTCACAGCATCCAATATCTCAATGCCTGCTATTTTGCCCTCGGCATCGTAATCCACGGCGATTCCTTCAGCAACATGCTTAGTTGTCACGGTTGTCTCTATAAAACGGATGTACAGGGCATCAACCTCAGAATCATATGTTATTCTCACTCGTATCCCTCCTTCTCAAAGAAATATGTATATACTGTCACAACAACAATCTCCATGTCTTCCTCGACGAAGATCGGCCTGACCTGCTTTACTTTATAATACTTCTTATTCCATTCTTTTTCAAAGATAAAGTTCTTTCTGCTTTCGAGTCTTCCCAGTTCTGCTTGCTGCCATGCGGACGTCCTGATTGTCTCGACGACTTCTTCTTCTGTAGTTCCTCTATAAGAAAGTTGTTCTTTTGCATGTCCTGATAACCTGATTGGTTTCATTGCAACAACATTTTATACTAAAAAGCAGGATTTTTCAGCTTGATACAATTATGAGCTCAAAATTCAAAAGCACAAAAAGCTCGGCGATACTAAGCGCTGCGAAGCGGTGGAGATTCCATTTTTTTACATCAACTCAAAAACGTGAATAAATTTTACTGCCGTTTTCCCAATCTTCTCCTCATCTTTAACACGAGAACAAAGAAAGTCCATATTGTATTTAATCGGGTTAGTAAAAAAGTTATTCAAAAAGATATTGCTTTTGTCAATATCTTTTTGGGAAGGGGACAAGGGACACATGTTCACGCCCATCTCTTTAAATGACAACTATATGAAGAATGATATAAACTTGAAACTATGCGCATACTATTTATCGGCCATTCGCTTGTTGAGTTTTTTGACTGGCAGAGGAGGTTCCCTTCTCACAGCGCTTTAAACCTCGGCGTTGCAGGCGAGACTGTTGAGGGGCTTCTTTCAAGGCTCGAAAATGTAATGAATTCTCATCCTTCGGCAGACCTGATAGTTCTGATGACAGGGCTGAATAATATAGCAATGGATGACTTCGGCTTTTTCGGCTCCTATAAAAAAATCATTCAAAGATTATCCAATGCTTATCCAAAGGCAAGGATCGCAGTTAACAGCATCCTTCCTACTCTCATTGAATTCATCGACAACAGTTCCATTATATATTCGAACGAAACCATAAAGACCCTTGCCCATGAAACCGGCGCGGAATTTATCGATGCATATTCCCTTTTCATCGATAAAAAAGGCAATCCTGTAAAAGAATACTTTCAATCTGACGGTGTGCACCTGAGCGACAAGGGGTATAAGATATGGTCCGGCGCAATAGAAAAAATAATATCAGGTTGACTTTCTGACTTCAAAAAGGGTACAGGCGTATTTTAGCGCGCAAGTACAAAAGTTCAATAGTTAGAAGTCAATAGTGCACTTATTTTTTCTTTTTCAGCATTCTACCGAAAAAATTATGTTTTTCCTTCTTTCCTTCTTTCTCTGACCAGCGTTTTATTTCTTTTAAGTTTATTCTTTGCGACTCTGCAATAAGCAGGGCCTGTTCCAATGCGGGGATCGTTCCAATGATAATATGCAGCCAGCCTGTCCTTGACGCTGTCAGTGGGTGTGAGCAATATAATATTCCCGAGCTTTCAGATTCCAAAGCTTTTCCTTGACTTTATACTTTCATTTTGCGATACTATTGTTAGATGATAGCATCATTTAAGGATGAAGAAGCAGAATTTATCTGGAAGGGGCGGTTTTCGAAGAAGATTAAACTGCCGTACCGGATTCATAATGTTGCGAGGCGAAAATTGAGAATAATTGCTGCAGCAACGACCCTGGAGACGTTGAGAGTACCTCCTCATAACAGGCTTGAGGCGTTAAAGGGCAATAGGGAGGGGCAGTGGAGCATAAGGATTAACGATCAATGGCGTATCTGTTTTAGATGGAAAAATGGAAACGCCTTTGATGTTGAAATAACAGATTACCATTGAAAGGAGACAATATGAGAACATTAAAGAATATACATCCGGGCGAGGTTCTTATGGAGGAGTTTTTAGAGCCGATAGGTATATCTGTCTACCGCCTATCTAAAGAGACCGGTCTTTCGCAGACAAGAATAGGGCAGATCATAAAGGGTGAAAGAAGCATTACAGCTGAAACCGCATTGAAGCTGGGCAAGTTTTTCGATGTACCTGCAGAATTCTGGATGAACCTCCAAACACTTTATGATATTGAAGAGGCTCAGAAACGCTATAAGAAGGATATTGAATCCATACACACAGTTCGCGAACTTCAGCATTCAGCTGCGTAACGTCAGGAACACGAAAGGGATGGGTAATCTCGGACTCTGGACTTTGGTTACGTTGATAGAATCGACTTGGCGGTCTCTTTGAATCCCGCCTTTATCCCCCATTCTGAAAGCCTGTCCATTACAGCTTCAATAAGGGGCTCAAAGCTGTTTTCTATTTCATCTGAAAATGAAAGTCCTGTATCCATTGTCTTTGGCTGGATCCCTATAAGGCACAGTTCTTTGGGCATTATGCCCATCATCTTTGCGGCTGAAAGCATGTCGGGAAGGCCTATCTGGTGAACCGACATCTTCAGTGCGAGGAATTTAGGTATGTCTTCCCCTTCTATTTGAATTATAGTCCCGGGGGCCTTGCCGGCATTAACCGCATCTATTATAATGACCCTTTTCTTATCTTCAATAAAGGGCAGGAGGTCAAGGCCCATTGTGCCGCCATCTATTACCTCGACGGTTTCAGGGAGTTCATATCTCTCCCTGATGGCTTCAACTGCCCTGACCCCTATTCCCTCATCTCTTAAAAGTATGTTCCCTATGCCGAGCAGCGCTGTTTTCATTCAGCCTTTTCCGTATCTATGAATTTATATCCGTCAAATATGCTCCCGAGTATGCCGCTCTTTTCGACTGAGTTAAGGAACATCGAGATATATATGTGAAGGATGGTGAAATAAAGGAGCAGCCACATGATAAGGTGGTGTATCAGTCTTGTCATCGGAATGCTGAATATCGAGAATACCCATCCGAAGAGTGAATTCATTACACCACCGGGATTCGGAAGTGAATAGAGCGCAAACCCTGTAATTGCGGATACCGCAAAGAGCAGGAATATCAGAAAATAAGTTACCCCTGCAAGAGGCGTATGTCCGATTGCAGGAGCCGGCTTTTTACCTATCAGGGCATAGAAGAACATCTGCCTTATAAGTTTAGCAGTCTGTTCGCTGCTGAACGGGAAAAAGGCCCTCCAGTTTGCATATCTGTTGCCTGCAAAAGACCAGTATATGCGCACCGCGATGTTGACCACAAAGACATAGGCGGTGACAAAATGTATGAACCTCATCCATCCCATAACATATGGGCTTCCTGAAGACGGGGTTATGAACGGGCTGCTGATGTAAATGCCTGTGAATGAAAGGACCAGCAGGCATGCAAAAGTAATCCAGTGAGTGAGCCTTACAGGGACTTCCCAGACATAGACCTTGTTTTGCATGGCTCCCTCCTTTTCAAACTATTCTTATCTTTGTCACTCTTTTGCCCTTTGCATCAAGGACATGGACAGCACATGCCATGCACGGGTCAAAGGAATGCACGGTTCTTAATATCTCAACAGGTTTTTCAGGGTCGGCCACAGGCGTGCCTATAAGCGCAGCCTCATACGGCCCCCTCTGCCCTTTTGCATCCCTCGGCGATCCATTCCATGTACTCGGCACAACACACTGGTAGTTCTGTATCTTGCCGTCTTTTATCTTCACCCAGTGACCGAGCGCTCCGCGCGGGGCTTCGTATAATCCATAACCCTGAAATTCCTTCGGCCATGAAGAAGGATCCCATTTTGAGCCTTCATGAATTTTCAGGTCGTTCTTCCTCATGTTCTCTGCAAGCTCATTTATCCAGACCGGCAGCATCTCTACTGTGACGAGTGTTTCGACACCTCTTGCAGCAACTCTGCCGAGGGTCGAGAAGAGAACCTCGGGTCCGACATTAAGCTGTTTCAGGACATAATTTACGACCTCCTGAACCCTTTTGTGGCCTGATGCATATGAAACGAGCATCCTCGAAAGCGGTCCCACTTCCATTGGAAGTTCATCATATCTCGGGGCCTTCAGCCAGCTGTATTTACTGTCTGTCTCGAGAAATTCATACGGCGGGTTGGGCCCTGTATACTTGTAATTTGTCTCCCCATCCCATGGATGATGTGCCTTGTCATTGCCGTCACTGTATTCATACCAGGAATGCGTAACATATTCGGTGATCCTGGTATGGTCAACAGGGTGCACCACGCTTAAATCCTTGTTTTTGATGATCCCCCTCTGAAAGAAGGTGTCGGCTGTATTGCTCTCATTGTCGTTCGGGAACTGGCCGTATGAAAGGAAGTTCCCCACACCGCCTCCATAGGCCGCCCATTCCTTGTAGAATGAGGCGACTGCAAGAAGGTCAGGTATATAGACCTTCTGCACAAATTCGAGCGCATCCTTTGCAACCTTCTGCATGAATGCTATGCTGCCTGCATTCAATGCGTTCTGGCTGTTGGGGTCGACGGGGATGGAGACACCGCCCACAAGATATGTCTGTGCATGCGGATTCTTAGCTCCGAGAAGCGCCTGCATTTTTATAACATCTCTCTGCCAGTCGAGCGCTTCAAGGTAATGGGCTGCTGCCATCAGATTCGCCTCAGGCGGAAGCTTGTAAGCAGGATGCCCCCAGTACGCATTTGCAAATAACCCTAACTGTCCGCTTTCTACAAATGTCTTCAGCTTGTCCTGCACAGCCCCGAAATAATCCGTGCTGGAATTATGCCAGTCTGAGATGGACTGCGCAAGCGACGAGGTCTTTGCAGGATCTGCCTTTAATGCGCTTACTATATCCACCCAGTCAAGAGCATGGAGATGGTAGAAGTGTACAACATGGTCCTGGACATACTGTATGCCCGATATGAGATTTCTGATAATCCTTGCGTTATTCGGTATTGTTATCCCGAGTGCGTTCTCTACAGCTCTCACGGAGCTGGTGGCGTGAACCGTTGTTCAGACGCCTCATATCCGTTGAGTGAAAAGCCAGGCGTCTCTCGGGTCCCTGTTCTTCAGGATTATCTCGATGCCCCTGAACATGGTGCTCGATGACCAGGCATCCACAACCTTTCCACCTTCTACCTGAGCCTCGATCCTCAGGTGGCCTTCAATCCTTGTTATCGGATCAATCGCTATCTTCGCCATATTTACCTTCTCCTTTCGTCAATCTATTCTGCCTCTTCCTTTTCTTTTCCTCTTATCGCCCTTGCAATCCTGTGCGCTGCAACGCCTGCTGCCGCAACCGCAGCAACTCCCGCTCCTATCTTGTCTGCTGTGGTATTAATGCCGAATCCGGGCACATTCGGCAGTTTCCTGTAGAATGGATACATCTCATCCCAGTTATGGTCTGATGCGCATGCTATACAGCCGTGGCCTCCCTGGACAGGCCAGCTTGTTCCGCCGTTCCATCTAATTGAGGGACAGTTGAACCATGCAGCAGGGCCTTTGCATCCCATTTCGTAGAGGCACCAGCCTTTTCTGTGCCCTTCATCGCCCCACTGTCTCACAAATTGCCCTGCGTCATAGTGCGCCCTTCTCTCACAATTGTCATGGATAAGCTTTCCATGGGCAAAATACGGTCGGTTTCTGCTGTCCAGCGCAGGCAGTGTTCCGAATGTCAGGTAGTGGACGATAGTTGCTGTAACATTTTCGACATTCATGGGACAGCCTGGAAGATTTACTACAGTTATTCCGGGGACCGCCTCTTTTACACTTACAGCCCCTGTCGGATTCGGGCTGGCGCTTGCTATGCCGCCCCAGGAAGAACATGAACCAACAGCAAGAGTCGCAAGTGCATTGCCGCATACCTCTTTCGCAATATCGAGGGCTGTTTTCCCACCGATGCAGCAGTAAACACCTCCGTCTTTGGTCGGGATAGCGCCCTCGACAATAGCAAAGTATTTTCCCTTCTGGTTTTTCACCACATCCATAAGGGATTTCTCAGCCTGTTTCCCTGAAGGGGCCATGATGGTCTCATGGTAATCAAGAGAAAGGACATCCAGCACTATTTCTGCAATCGTGGGTTTTGACGCCCTCAGCATTGATTCTGTGTCACCGGCACAATCCTGGAACTCAAGCCATACAGCATAAGGCCTGAGCTTCTTTTCTATAGCCTCTGCAATCCTGCCTGCAAAAGTATCAGGCAGCGCAAGGACCGCTGCCATTGCAGCACAGAACTTCATAAAATCCCTTCGCGAGACCCCGCTGTCAATCAACTGTTCATAAGGGGTTCCAGATCCGTCGGACTGGAGATCAAAAATGCCTTTCATGAGGCACCTCCTTTATTTATTTTCGATTTCGGTAATCTAATAAAGAAAAAAATATTGCGGTTATATATGATTTTTGAGGGAAACATGACAAAATAATATGAATATATATGCAACTTCAATCCTTCATCGCCTCCCCTATTTTATGGCCTCTACTAACTGCTTTTTTTGTTTTTTATAATTTAACCCTATCAAACTTAAAAATTCTTGTTAAATTGTTATTTTTTATAATATTTATAATTTATTTTAATCATTCACATATGTTTCCTGCTTCAAATCCGCTCAAAAGAAATCAAAAAACGCGAGATCCGGAATTTTCATCAGAACAATTTGGCCAAACATCTCCGGCAAACATCTCTTGATTTGACCTTTCCATAACTTGATGATAATCTTTAATCAATAACTGCTAAAGGAGGTCTCTATGCTACATTCCGATGACAATAACAGCGGAACTATTCTTATCTCTTTTCTGATCGGCGGCATTGTCGGCGCAGGTCTGGCCTTATTACTTGCACCCCAGTCAGGCAAAAAAACCAGAAAACAGATAGTTGATATGGCTGAAGATGTTAAAGATTATGCATCTGATTATGCGCATAAACTGAAGAAAAAGATTTCATAATCCATCTCAGGAAATCAGGACATGTTGCAGAATGGTGTGGAACTCCTCTTTCGCCATGCAACATGTCCGGTTCTATTCCGAAGGCTTGAAATAAATGACTGAAAGCGGCGGAAGGATTACCTCCATGGAACAAGGTTGCCCGTGCCATGGCATATCATCCGAATTCACGCCGCCCGAATTGCCGAGATTGCTGCCCCAGTAATCACGGGAATCGCTGTTTAATATCTCTCTGTAATAGCATTTTTCAGGCACGCCTATCCTGTATCTGAATCTGGGTACGGGCGTAAAATTGCAGACTATAACAATATGGTCACGATGTTTTCTGGAATGTCTTATAAAAGATACAATACTGTTGTCTGCGTCATGGAAGTCTATCCACTCAAAACCGTGGTGGTCAAAATCAACTTCGTACAATGCAGGTTCGGATGAATAGATCCTGTTGAGGTCCTGAACATATTTCTGCATCCTGTTATGCGGCCTGAACTGAACCAGGTGCCAGTCAAGGCTATGATCGGATTTCCACTCGTCCCACTGTCCGAACTCTCCGCCCATAAAAAGAAGTTTCTTGCCGGGATGTCCGAACATATAACCGTAAAAAAGTCTCAGATTCGCAAATTTCTGCCACATGTCGCCGGGCATTTTGCTGAGCATCGACCTTTTACCGTGAACGACTTCATCATGAGACAGGACTAATATGAAATTTTCTGTAAAAGCATATAAAAGGCCGAAGGTCAGATTATTCTGATGGTATCTGCGGTGAACCGGGTCATTCGAAATATATTCGAGTGTATCGTTCATCCATCCCATGTTCCATTTCATATCAAAACCAAGCCCGCCGAGATAAACAGGCCTGGATACTCCGGGCCATGCTGTTGATTCTTCGGCGATAGTCAGTATGCCGGGAAAATACTCGTGGGTGACTTCATTGAATTTCTTTATAAAATCTATAGCCTCCAGATTTTCACGGCCCCCGAAAACATTCGGTATCCATTCGCCTTCTCTCCTCGAATAATCCAGATACAGCATTGATGCTACGGCATCAACGCGCAGCCCGTCGATATGATATTTCTCGAGCCAGAAAAGCGCATTTGATATCAGAAAATTCCTCACTTCGTTACGGCCGTAATTGAATATCAGGGTGCCCCAGTCCCTGTGTTCGCCCTTGCGCGGATCCTGATGCTCATAAAGCGCTGTGCCGTCAAAGAATCCCAGGCCATGGCCGTCTTTCGGGAAATGCGCAGGAGCCCAGTCCAGTATTACGCCTATATCGTTCTGATGGCATTTATCGACAAAATACATAAAGTCATCGGGTTTGCCAAACCTGCTGGTAGGCGCAAAATAACCTATTGTCTGATAACCCCAGGAAGCGTCAAGAGGATGCTCCGATACCGGAAGCAGTTCTATGTGGGTATAACCCATGCCTTTCACATATTCAATCAATGTATCGGCAAGTTCCCTGTAAGTAGGGAATCTGTTCCCCTCTGCCGCAACCCTCATCCATGAGCCGAGATGGACCTCATAAATAGACACCGGCAATTCCAACCAGTTGGTTGACGGCCGTTTTCGCATCCAATCTGCATCATACCATCTGTATTTGTTCATATCGTAAACAATTGATGCGCTTTTCGGCCTGTACTCAAAATAAAAACCATACGGGTCGGCTTTCTCGGCCTCGTAATTTTTGTATCTCGACTTTATATGAAATTTATAAACCTCTCCTTCACCGATGCCCGGGACAAAGATTTCCCATATGCCCGATGAGCCTAAAACGCGCATCGGGTGTCTTCTGTTGTCCCACCTGTTAAAATTGCCTATCACACTGACCTTCTGTGCATTTGGCGCCCATACGGCAAAATGCACACCGTTTATACCATCAATGGAGGTTATATGCGCGCCGAGTTTTTCATATTTCTTATAGTGGCTGCCCTCTCCTATCAGATGAATATCAAAATCCGTAAGCACCTGTCCGAAACAATAAGGGTCCCTGAACTCTGATATGTCACCTTCATATGTCTTTATTTTAATCCGATAGGAAAAATACTTTTTCCAGGAAGATTTAAAAATATAGAAACCCTGCTTGTGCACTTTTTCCATCTTATTCTGTTTTTTTGTCTTTTCTTCTATGACCCATGCCTCTTCAGCCTCCGGCAGAAATGCCCTTACCTCTATTCTCTCCCCGGCTTCATCGGTAACACTGTGAATGCCGAGGACGGAAAACGGATCGCCGTGACTGCCGCTTAAAATATGTCTGATATTTTCTTTAAGCCCCATTTGATATCCTCTCGAAAATATGGTAGGGATCCTGGTTTTTCATCCGGACGCGAATTCTTCTAAAATGTAGGGATACGACCGTATTACTGTTTCTTAATGCCTTCCCTGGCTATTGCGATCTTGCCTGTTCTGACAAATTCCTTGATCCCCATCGGCTTCATAAGATCCACAATAGCGGCTATCTTCTTTTCGTCTCCGGTAATCTCTATTGTATAGGTCTTCTGGCTCGAGTCAACCACCCTGCCGCGGAATATTTCGGTCAGCCTCAATACTTCCGCCTTGTCCTCAGAACGCGGCGCAACCTTTATCAGAACCATCTCGCGCTCTACGTGGTCAAGTTCGGTCATATCCACAACCTTTATGACATCAATAAGCTTGTTAAGCTGCTTGGTTATCTGTTCTACTACCCAGTCATCGCCTGTTGTAACTATGGTCATGATCGAGATATTGGGATCTATGGTTTCACCTACAGAAAGACTTTCGATATTATACCCCCTCCCGCTGAACAATCCCGAAATTCTGGAAAGGACTCCGAATTTATTTTCTACAAGAACAGATATTGTATGTCTCATGGTTCTCCTCTATCTAATATCAGCTTATCTTACGGCTTTCAGCTTCTTTTCAGATTTTTTCTCTTCTTCTCTGAACAGCATTTCGTCAATAGGCGCGCCTGCAGGGACCATCGGAAACACCTTCTCTTTCCAGTCAACGACAAAATCCATGAAAACCGGCCTCTTTATACTGAACGCCTCCTTTAAAACCGGCTCAACTTCCGATTTCTTTGTAGCTCTCAGACCTAACGCATTATAAGCCCCGGCAATCTTAACAAAATCAGGCACGGATTCATCAAGTTTAGTGTGAGAGTATCTTTCCTGGAAAAACAGCTCCTGCCACTGTCTGACCATGCCGAGATATCTGTTATTAAGAATGGCGACCTTCACCGGAAGCTTGTTTATAACCGCTGTGGCAAGTTCCTGTATATTCATCTGGATGCTCCCGTCGCCTGCTATATCTATTACAAGTTTATTTGGGAATGCCAGTTGTGCGCCGATTGCGGCTGGGAACCCGTAGCCCATGGTCCCGAGACCTCCTGAGGACAGCAGCGTGCGCGGCTTGTCGAACTTATAAAACTGCGCTGTCCACATCTGGTTCTGTCCGACCTCGGTCGTGATTATGGCGTCTCCCTTTGTGAGTTCATAAATCTTTTCTACCACATACTGCGGCTTGATTACGTCTGAAGTGCTGTCATATGACATCGGCCTTTCAGATCTCCATGCATCTATCTGTTTAAGCCATGCCTTTCTTACTTCATGCCACTGCTCTTTCACTTCTTCTTTAAGTATTTTGTTCAAGGTGGTAAGGACCTTCTTCACATCGCCTACAATGGGCACATCAACCCGCACATTCTTTCGTATAGATGTAGGATCTATATCAATATGCACAATTTTGGCATTGGGGGCAAATGCTGCAATTTTACCGGTAACCCTGTCGTCAAAACGCATGCCGATCGCCACCAGCAGGTCCGAATCCTGTATGGATTTATTAGCATAGTAAGTCCCGTGCATACCGGGCATGCCGAGCGAGAGTTTATGGGTTCCGGGAAAAGCGCCCAGCCCCATAAGAGTCATGGTCACAGGCACCTCGGCATATTCTGCAAGCTCTTTCAGTTCTTTTGAAGCGCCCGAGATTATCACGCCGCCGCCTGCTATTATCACCGGTTTCTTTGCCCTGGCGATCATATGCGCTGCGTTATTTATCATCCATCTATTGCCTTCATAAGTAGGATTATAGCTTCTGATTTTTATAGTATCAGGCCACACAAAATCCGCTTTGCATGTAGTAACATCCTTGGGCAGATCTATCAGAACCGGGCCGGGACGTCCTGATGTTGCGATATAAAAAGCCTCCTTGACGATCCTCGACAGGTCTTTAATATCCTTTACCAGATAATTGTATTTTGTGCAGGGTCGTGTTATTCCCACTATATCTGCTTCCTGGAATGCATCATTCCCTATCAATAATGTCGGCACCTGCCCCGAGAATACTATAAGAGGGACGGAATCCATGGAAGCTGTTGCAATCCCTGTCACAGTATTTGTTGCTCCGGGACCCGAGGTTACAAGCACGACACCCGGTTTTCCGGATGCCCTCGCATAACCATCGGCTGCGTGCACAGCGCCCTGTTCGTGTCTCGTGAGAATAAGCTGGATGTCCTTTTCTTCATAAAGAAGGTCGAATATATTCAGTACTACACCTCCGGGATATCCAAAAATGTGTTTTACGCCTTCTTTCTTAAGGGACTCTATTAAAATTTCCGCGCCTGATAATTTCATATAACTCCGCTCCTCATCGGCCGCAAATATGCGGCCCTAATTTTTCATTTCCGGTGCCTGTTTTTTCAGGAAACGACATCATATTCAATGCCTTCGAGAATTTCATAAAAGAACGCCTTCTAATTCGTATTTCCTTTTCTTCTTGTTAATATACATATTTGCATCGGCCTCGTTCAAAGTTTCAAGGATATTTGCGCATTTATCACACGTTGCGCATCCGATGCTGAACGAAATCCTGCAACCGATTTTTTTTGCATTTTCCTTGTTCCATCTATTATTTGAATCGAGCAGCCGGCGCACCATCCGTCCTGTCCTTAAACAGTCGGCGTTGACAAGAACAACGAGAAATTCATCGCCGCCGAACCTGAATACTATGTCGGATTTGCGCACGTTGCTGCTTATCATATTTGCAACCTCTACGAGAATCTTGTCGCCCGTCAGATGGCCGAGTGTATCATTGATCTGTTTCAGATAATCCAGGTCTATCATTATAAAGGAGACGACATTCTTTTCCCTTTCCACCCTGGAGACTTCCCTTTCGATGATCTCGTTAAAAAAATGCCTGTTGTAAAGTCCTGTCAGATTGTCCTTAATGGCCAGTTCGCGGAGCTTTATCGCTTTATTTTTAAAATGGAATAAAATGGTGTTTATGTTTTCATATAGTGCCCTTACAGGTTCTTTTGAGATAGCGCTGAACACTTCACAATCAAAACATGTATTATATCTTTTCGGAGGCCTGCATTGCATATTCCCGTTAGACAGGGTGCCGACCTGAAGCCAGCAGCGGTAATCATGACTGCTGTAGGCAGGGCACTTTTTCTTTCTGCATCCTCTTATTTCGCGGCACCATACCGGCGCAAACTCATCAGACAGATTATTCCAATTCTCTATCTCCAGCGACGATTCAATCGAACCCCTTATAAAATCCTGCAGGCTGTTATTCAGTTTCTGCACAGGCTGAAGCATCTCTTTTACTCTATATTTACTGACCGCCATAAAAATCCTTAAAATTGAATAATATCTGGTCGTATATATTAATTTATTCAGGTAAACTATGGCAAGTTTAATCAATATACCGGAGAATAGAGAATCTTCATTGTAGAAATTAAATTCCCGTATCTCTTATTTCATTATCGCGCCTTCGTCAGCAGAACTTACAAACTTCGCATATCTGGCAAGATACCCTTTCTTTATTCTCGGAGAAGGCCTCTTCCATAACTTAAGTCTCTGTTCCATCTCCTGCTGTGCCAGATGAACATCGAGTCTCCTTCCGGGGATATCTATCTTTATCCTGTCTCCGTTTTTGATGATCGCAAGAGGCCCGCCTTCCATCGCCTCAGGAGATATATGTCCTATGCATGGACCTCTCGTACCCCCGGAAAACCTGCCGTCTGTTATAAGGGCGACCGAATCGCTCAGACCCATTCCTGCTATAGCAGAGGTGGGCGAAAGCATCTCCCGCATTCCCGGGCCTCCCTTCGGCCCCTCATAATTTATTACTACAACATGTCCGGGCTTCACCTTGCCTGAGAGGATTGACCTCATTGCATCTTCCTCTGAATTAAAGACTATTGCAGTCCCTTCAAATTTCATCATATTCCTGCTGACTGCGGACTGTTTAACAACAGCTCCGCCCGGCGCCAGATTCCCCCTTAATATGGCGATCCCTCCTTCTTTGTGGTGCGCTTTATTCAGAGGCCTGATGACATCTTCATCGGTTATTTCGGCTCTGTCCGCAATATCGAAAATCTTCCTGCCCGAAACCGTTATATTGTTATGTATCCTGTCCCTTAATCTTTTCAGCACAGCGGGTATGCCCCCTGCAAAATGGAGGTCCTCAAGGTAATGCCTGCCGCCGGGCAGCATGTCGGCTATGTGATGAGATGTTTTGCTCAGGGCGTTGAACTTCTCGATAGGCAGCTTTAAGCCTGCGTCATGCGCTATTGCGGGGATATGGAGTACTGTATTTGTCGAGCCTCCGAGGGCCATGTCGACCCGTATTGCATTCTCGAATGCCTTAAGATTCATTATCTTTCTCGGTGTAATGTTCTTTATCACGAGTTCCACAACCCTCCTGCCGCTCTCAAATGCTATCCTCCTCTTCTCCGACGACACGGCAAGGGCTGTCGCACAATACGGCAGGCTCATGCCGAGCGCTTCCGTAACGCACGCCATGGTATTTGCCGTATACATACCCTGACAGGAGCCTGCTCCGGGACAGGCGCACAGTTCGAGTTCTTCAAGCTCTTTATCTCTTATCAGTCCTTTTTTATATTTGCCTATCGCCTCAAAAGTGTCGTTCACGAGTGAAAGCCTTCGCCCGCGGAGGTGTCCGGACAGCATAGGCCCTGCCGTTACGACTATTGACGGTATATTGACCCTTCCTGCGGCCATCAGCATTCCAGGGGTAATTTTGTCGCAATTGGTCAAAAGCACAAGACCGTCAAGTTGATGCGCCTGGGCGACTGTTTCGACCATATCTGCGATCAATTCCCTCGAAGCCAGTGAATAGCGCATTCCGCTATGTCCCATTGCTATGCCGTCACAGATGCCGGGTATGCCGAAAAAAAACGGATAACCGCCTGCAGTATGAATTCCCTTTTCTATGAACCTTTCAAGATCTCTCATGCCGATATGACCCGGTATCAGGTCTGTAAAACTTGTTGCAACCCCTATAAAAGGTTTCTTCATCTCCGACTTCGGTATGCCTGTAGCATAAAGGAGAGCCCTGTGCGGAAGGCGCTCCAGACCTTCTTTTATTATTCTGCTTCTCACGGCAACAATACCCCCTTAAACGTAATAGAATATACAGGAAATAAGGAATAAGAAATGGAAGGGCGGAAATGAATATCTTCCAGATCTTACTTCTTATTTCTTTTTAATTTGATTGGCCTCTTTTAAAATCCCTTATCAATTCAGCCATTCTGTCTTTTTTGGAAAGCTTCTGCTTCTGAACTTTCTTCCTTTCAATTTCTTCCTCCGGAGTGAGATAAATTTTTCTGTCGATATCCGCCAGTATGTTTTCCAGGCTCTTGTGTTCTTCGCTGAGTTTCTTGAATTCTTCGCTTTCTCTTCTTAACCTTTCAATTATCTCCTGCTCTTTCAAGGTTTTCTCCTTCCTTGGAAAAATTTATTAAATTACAGACATAAGAGGTCCTGATTTCCGGCCTTGAAAATGGTTTTTCAGAAAAAAAAGGACTCTTGTATTTATTGAGGGATGTTGTTGTTATGGGAAAAACTAAATTCTGTCCATGCATGCCATTTATAGTTTAAATAATATAACTTTTAACCGAAATTTTCAAATCATAAATGTTTCAAACTCCGGATTTAAAACACATCTTATTTTTCGATTATCTTTACATTCATCTCTATTCTTTCATTCGGGTTGTCCCTCATATCCCTCGGCTGGCTAACGATTTTATCGGCGACATCCATGCCCGAGGTCACCTCACCGAATACCGTGTACTGTTTGTCCAGAAAAGATGAATCCGCCACACATATGAAAAACTGGGAACCCGCACTGTCAGGATTTGCAGCCCTTGCCATGGAAAGCGTTCCCCGTTTATGTGGCCTGCTGTTAAACTCTGCTTTTATTGTATATCCCGGTCCGCCCATACCGTGCTTTGATTTGTCATGGTCTCTGGAATTGGGATCGCCACCTTGTATCATAAAACCCGGTATTACTCTGTGGAATGTTGTGCTGTCATAAAAACCCTTTTTTGCGAGTTCAATAAAATTATTAACGTGATTGGGAGCAACATCAGGGAAAAATCTCAATTCTATATTGCCGAATTTCGTTTCGATAACCGCCTTTGTCTCTGCCATTTGCTTAATCTCCTCTTTTGATAATTTTCTGGATTCCGCTTCTCAAGAATAAAACTACTTAAATATACTTAAATATCTTCATATTAACAATCGTTACTTAAAGTAATTTATTAGGTTTTATTTTGTGGATATCGAGTATCTTTTTTATTATATATATCTCTTATGCACTTTTAAAGTGACCCCCCTCAATAATTTTTTCTGAGAGCCTGAACGAGTTATCGATGCAGTCATTCACCCCAATCCCTCTGTATGCGTTCCCTGTCAAATACAGGTTCTTGTGTTTCAGGAGTATTGAGTCGATATTTTTCAGCCTCTCAAGATGTCCGACTGTATACTGCGGGATAGCCATCTCATGTCTGTATATCCGGACAAAATCAGGTTCTGTCTTGATATTCATAATACCGCCAATCTCATTTTTTACAATATCGGAAAGTCTTGAGTCATCTTCCATCGCAAGTTCGGGGGCGCGCGCCCCGCCAACCATGCTTCTTAAAAGGACATATCCCTCAGGCGCCCTGTTCGGGAATATACTTGAATCCCATAATGTACCCAGGATTTTTCTTCTTTCAGATGACGGAATCAAAAAACCGAACCCGTTAAGAGGTGATTTGATTTTCTCCTTCCTGTATCCGAAACATACAACTGATACCGAAGGATAAGAGATCTCCGAGATGATATTCGAAAGGCGCTCATCAATATTCCTGAGCATTTCAGCGGCTGCATAAGCTGGAGAAGCTATAATTATTGTCTCGGTTTCAAAACTTGAGCCGTCCGGGAAGAAAATAGAATATATTCCATCTTTTTTGGCTATGGATACAACTTTACAACCGAGTCTTACCCTTTCCCCGAGAATATCTTTGAGGCTGTCTGCCAATTCTCCCATGCCATTTAAAAAAGATGTCAGAGTTCCTCCGGGACCGGCGCCTACTTTGTCTCCGGAACCCTCCTTTTTCCTCGCCTTTTGGAGTTTTATCATCCCCCTGATAAGACTCCCGTAATTCTTTTCAAGGGCATATACCTTTGGGAAACAGGCCCTGAGGCTCAATGTCTCCGGGTTTCCGGCGTAAATCCCTGATGCCATGGGGTCAATAAGTTTTTCATAAGCCTCTTTCCCGAGCCTCCTCATCGCAAACTCCGCGAGCGTCTCTTCTTCCCTGACATTGCCTGGAATAACCGCCTCTGCCATAACCCTGAGTCTTCCCCTCAGGCTCAACAAGCCTGACAAAAGAAAAGCAGGCGGCGACTCCGGCAGCCTGTGAAGTCTGTCTCCGGAGAATATAAATCGCTTTCTCGAAGCATCATTGCTTCTCAACGGTTCAAGAGATATCTTTTTTGCCAATTCAATCGTCCTGGGTTTGTTGTCGAGAAACCCGTTTACCCCGCCTTCGCACAAAAAGCCGTTCGTCCTGTCTGTCCAGATTTTGCCCCCTGCCCTTTTTTCAGCCTCAAAAACAATGATTTCCGATGAAAGGTCCTTCTCAAGAAGAAAATATGCCAGAGAAAGGCCCGAAATTCCCCCGCCGATTATGGCTATCCTTCCCATCCGGCCTCCTTGATACCTTTAACAACAATATCCTTCAGAGCTTTTATAAAGAGCGGCGATGTGTTTAAAGACTCGATCCTGTTTAATTTTGTCCCCAGTTTTCCTGCCATGTTTCTGTACAGTATGTCAATTTCATAAAGAGTTTCAATATGGTCTGATACAAAACTTATCGGCACGACAAGAATATTTTTTATATCCTTATGAGCGAGTTCCTCCAGCATTTTTTCTGTCGATGGTTCAAGCCACTGAACAGGTCCGCTTTTGGACTGATATGAAAGAGACCATTTTATATCTATTTTTTTTGTTATCCCGTTTATTGTTTCCCTTATATGATCCACATAAGGGTCACCTTCCTCGATAAATTTGACCGGCAGACTATGGGCGCTGAAGAGCACATGGACTTCACCCCCCCTAAGCCCCCCCTTGCCAAGGGGGGGATGGGGGGGTGTCGTTTGCTGCCCGAACAATTCAATACCTTTCCTGATCTTATCCACAAGCGCATCTATATAGAGAGTGTTGTCATACCATGAGTTTATAACATGAATCTCGATCGGATATTTTGATATAACCTCATTTAATTTTGAGATCGATGAACCCGTGGTTGCGACCGAATACTGCGGATAAAGGCTCAGGACAATCAGCCTTTTGATCCCGTTCTTAAAAATTTCCGGGATAATCTCTTCGATCAGGGGATGCCAGTACCTCATGGCAACATATACTCTTAATAACTTTGAACTATTAAGCGCTTCTTCGAGCGCTTTTGCCTGGGCTGTCGTTATGTCTGAAATAGGCGATTTTCCGCCTATGAGTCTATATGCATCCATGGTCTTTTTAGCCCGGAGCGACGATATAAGATATGCAAGAGGTTTCTGCATGAACGAGGGCCCCAACCTTATTATCCGCCTGTCCGAAAAAAGATTAAAAAGAAATGGTCTGACAGCGCTTAAAGAATCCGGACCGCCGAGGTTCAGGAGCAAAACACCGGTTGTTTCATCAGCTTTATGATCCAAAATCAGTCTTTGAGCCCTTCAAATATTTCATTAAAGTCATCTGCGACATGTTTAAACGCTTCAAGAACCTCGGGGTCAAAATGTCCGGGCATTGTTCTGCCGTCGCCTTCAGTTATTATCTCGCAAGTCTTCTCATGATCCAGGCACGGCTTATAAGGTCTTTTGCTCCTCAGCGAATCATACTGGTCGACTATGTTCATTATCCTTCCTGTCAACGGTATTTCCGTTCCCTTAAGCCCGTACGGATATCCTGTGCCGTCCCACCTTTCATGGTGTGATAAAGCGATTGTTTCACCCGCCCTTAGAAAGTCGGACTCGGAATTCCCCAGTATCTTCCCTCCGATTATTGTGTGGCTCTTCATTATCTCGAACTCCTCAGTTGTAAGTTTCCCGGGTTTCAGCAGGATATTGTCCGGTATGCCTATTTTGCCTATGTCGTGCATTGGGCTGGAATAGAAAATAGTATCAATAAATTCCTCCGACTTGCCGAGTTCCGCGGAGATTATTTTGCAGTATTGACTGATTCTTCTTAGATGGCTCGCAGTATCCTCATCCTTGTATTCCGCAGCAAGTGTCAGGCGGTAGATTGTCTCGATATAACTTTCCTTTGTCTGTCTGTGAGCTTCTTCAATCTCATCCATCGCAAGCTGCAAATCATAAGTTCTCCGCCTCACCTCTTCTTCGAGGATCTGGTTATGTCTGACCATAAAGTCTTCGAATTCCTTAATCTTGAGCAGGTTCTTGACGCGGAGTATAAGCTCGGTCCTGTCAAAAGGTTTGGTCAGAAAATCGTTTGCGCATACATTCAGCCCTTTCAGCTTGGAGTCCCTGTCGGCAAGGGCGGTCACCATTACAACCGGTATATTTGATGTATCAGCATTCGTCTTTATTAAATCACATGCCTCATAGCCGTCCATTTCGGGCATCATGATATCAAGAAGGATAAGGTCGGGCTTTGCGGTTTTGGTTTTTTCTACAGCCTCTTTGCCGTTGTAAGCAGTTTCAGTATCATATCCCATTGCCTCGAGCAGAGATTTCAGAAGTTTTATGTTCTGTTCTTCATCGTCAACTAAAAGTATCTTCTTCCTGACCTCCATAATCTTCTATCCCTTTTTATCCGGTATTTTTATTGTTTAATTTATCATCTAAAGGCCTTCTTGGCAATGCAAAAATAAACCTGCTCCCTTTTCCTGGTTCGCTCTCAACCCGTATCTTTCCCCCATGCAGCTCAATGTATCTTTTGGAAAGTACAAGACCAAGCCCTGTGCCTTCTTTCTTGATGTTGAACTTTGTATCCAGCCGGTGGAAAGGCCTGAAAAGTTGTTCCTGCTCCTCCCCGGATATGCCTATGCCGGAGTCTTCAACCGAGATTTCTATAGAATCATGCTCAGGATGCACCATATCCGGTTCAAGATGCCTGATTTCTTTATCCTTCATCATATATTCTGTGTCATATATCCTCCGTGCGTGCACAATAATGCTTCCTCTATCCGGCGTGAATTTAAAAGCATTCGAAATCAGATTTATGATCACCTGCTTTACCTTTATTTCATCGATCGTGAAAGTCCCTATTCCATCTTCAACCTCCACTTTAAAACCGATCATGTGTTTCTTCGCCTTCTCTTTGAACATATATACAGAGCTATTAATAGTATCTCTGACACTGCATTCCGCATAATCCAGTTCCATCTTTCCGGCTTCAATCTTGCTTAAGTCAAGAATTTCATTGATAAGCGAAAGCAGGTGCATTCCGCTTTGCAGGATATCGTTAATATATTCTCTGTGCTCATTCCTCAATTCACCGTATACGCCCGCTATCAGGGCTTCTGAAAAGCCTATTATCGCATTAAGAGGCGTCCTGAGTTCATGGGACATATTTGCAAGAAAAACAGATTTCGCCCTGTTTGCGCTCTCTGCAAGCAGTTTTGCATCCTCGAATTCCCTTGTCCTTTCTTTAACCTTCTGCTCAAGGTTTTCTGCATATTCCATTATCTTCTCTTCCGCCCTTTTGCGCTCGGTGATATCCCTGACAACATGGATCAAACCCATGAGATTATTGTTACTGTCGAACCGGGGGATTGCCCTGATTTCGATAAACATATTAAGATGTGGTTCAAATATTTCGAAAGTTGCAGGGATCCCTGTTTTTAGACAGTCGCAACTCGGGCAGCCTTCGGGAGGGGCTTCTGTTCCGTGATAGTATCTGAAACATTTTCTGTATGGGGTCTTTTCCAGAAAAGTCAGACCGAGCATTTTTTCAGCGGCCTTGTTGGCGCGAATTATATTGTAATCTTTATCATGGATAGTAACCATATCAGTGATGCTGTTAAAGGTATACTCCCAGTCCTGCTTTACAAGAAAAAGCTGCTCTTCGGCCCTCTTTCGATCTGTAATGTCTTCAACTATCCCGATGCCGCCCTTTGCCTTTCCGGTATGGTCAAGCATCGGCGCCGTGCGCATTGATACCCAGATCTCTGCAGAGCCGGTTGTCGCCTTATAAAACCCCTCGTAGTTCCCGGACTCTCCGTTTACGGCCTTTTTCAGGGCAGGGATCACGCTGCGATCCTGTAATGTGTTCATATCCAGACCAATCAATTTATCGCGTCCGGACTGCAAAATAGACACAAAAAAGTCGTTGCAGTCTGTTATTCTCAACTGCGAATCATAGTGGAATATGCCGACAGGGGATTGATGGAACAACAAACGGTACATTGCTTCGCTCTCCCGCAACGCCAGGTCGGCCTTTTTGCGTTCTGTGATATCCGCAATTATCGCCATTACACCTGTAACATTGCCTTCAGCATCATATAAAGGTGCGGTCGAAAGGCTTATATCTACAGGCGAACCGTCTTTTCTCATGCGTACAAGCTCGATATTCAATAATGACTCGCCTTTCAGCGCCCGCCTGAAAAGTCCCCTGAACTCTTCCCGCTTATCTTCAGGCACGAAGGGAATCGGACAGCCGAGCGCCTCCTCTTCTTTCCATCCGAAAATGCGTTCGGCTGCGGGGCTCCACATGCGAAGATTCCCGTCAAAACCCAGGATCATTATTGCAAGAGGCGAGGCCTTTACTACCGCCTGCAGTTCCTGTCCCGTTTCACGCAGCATCTCCTCCATCTGCCTGCGTTCGGTGACGTCCCTGACAACCTCTATGCCGCCGATGATCTTCCCTTCTGAATCCCTTAAAGGTGATGCTGTAATCTCGACATAGACCTTACCTTTGTCCGAAACGCCAACCCTTTCAGCAGTATGGACCTTGCCGTCTTTAAAGACCATTGCAACAGGGCATCCTTCGCATCTCTGATCCCTCTTTTCATAAGCCTGGTAACAGTATTCTCCGATATGATCTCCTATAAGGTCTCTCTGCGCCTGATTCTGATACAGTATCCTGAATTCACTGTCCTGAATGCTGATGCCGTCGCCTATTGCAGCAATAATTCCCTCTGTTTTGGCTTTTTCATCCTCAACCCTTTTGATAGCCTCTTTCAGCGATTCTTCGGACCGTTTCCTTTCGGTGATATCGTAAATAACCTGGACGATCTCGCATAATTCACCATTATCGTCAAAAACCGGGTCAACAGTAGCCATCAACCACATCTGTTTCCCCGGCAGAAAAAATTCGGCCTCTTCATGGCTTCCGGTCTTCTTCACCTTCTCAAGCAGACAATCCTCAGCCGAAAGTTCCATATCAAGAAAAAGTTCCGAACAGTTCCTGCCGAGCAATTCCTGAAAAGACATGCCGAGGAAATTTACTGCGGCGAGGTTTGCCCTTTTCACACTAAAATCCTTCCCTATCAGCATCATTATGGACTTCGACGAGTCAATCGTCTTCCTCCATCCGCGGACCGCACCTTCGACTAAGTCGAAGTCTTCGCGGAATTTGTCCAATGACCTTTTAAGTTTGACCGATCTTTTTTCAAGGTAAGAAATGCGTTTCCGGAGATCTTCTATTTCTCTGAGGAGTTCTGACCCGGTCTTTTTATTGGCTTTCATAAGCAATCTAAAATATTACAGCAAATTATTTCCTGCCGTATTTGTGAACCGCCTCTACCATCGCAATCGCATTTTCGACAGGGGTTTCCGGAAGGATCCCGTGTCCCAGATTAAAAATATGCCCTCGCGCAGATGATGCCTGGTTCAGAATATGCTTCACCCTCTCCTCTATATGCTCCTTTGTCCCCAGGAGAACGCATGGGTCAAGATTGCCCTGGACAGAGACCTTTTTCCCGAGGCGTTTTACAGCCCTGTACATGTCGACCCTCCAGTCTATGCCGATGACATCGGCTCCGGATTTTTTAACTGTCTCAAGCAGTCCGGAACAGTCATTTACAAAATAAATTATCGGCACTCCCGGTTTTCTTAATGCCCTGATCGCCTTCTTGACATAAGGGAAAATAACCTCTTCATAGTCAAAAGGCGAGAGAATCCCGGCCCATGAGTCAAATATCTGCACTGCCTGGGCTCCCGCCTTTATCTGTGCAGAAAGATATTCGACAACCGTCGATGTTATCTTTTCCATCAATCCGTTGAAGAGACCCGCATTCTGGTACATCATTTTTTTCGTATGTACGAAATTCTTCGAACTTCCTCCCTCAATTATATACGTTGCCAGTGTAAACGGCGCGCCTGAAAAACCAATAAGCGGCACCCTGTCCTCGAGCTCCCTCCTCAGTATTTTTATGGTCTCAAGCACAAAAGGCATGCTGTCTTCGGTATCGGGTATGATCAATCTGTCGACAGCCGACTTATTCCTTGCAGGCTCGCCCAATAAAGGCCCTTTTTTATCAGTAAACTCAAGATGCATGCCCATGGCCTCGACAGGAATAAGTATGTCGGAAAAAAGGATTGCAGCATCCACTCCGAGTATATCTACAGGCTGCAAGGTCACCTGTGCCGCAAGTTCCGGTGTCTTGCAGAGGGTCAAAAAGTCTACCTTTGAACGCACCTCCTGATATTCCTTCATATATCTTCCGGCCTGGCGCATAAGCCAGACAGGGGTATAGTCGACCTTCTCTCCACGACATGCCTTTAAAAAAGTATCGTTCATCTTATCTCCCTCTTTTTCATTTTAAATGGTATATGGCTGCAGAAAGGCTCCTCCTCAAGATAATCGCCGTATACAGAATAAGCCCTTGCCCTGCATCCACCGCAGACATTTATATACTCGCACGAACCGCATCTGCCCTTGTATTTTTTGAAATCTCTCAGGTCTTTAAAAAGTCCGGAGTTTTCCCATATGTCCTTGAAAGCCTGCTGCCTTATGTTGCCGGCAGGCTTCGGGAAATAGCTGCAGGGCAGCACGTTCCCGTCAACGTCGATCAGGCATATAAGCTGTCCTGCTATACACCCCTTTGCACCGCCGGTGGAAAACTTCAATGTCCGTCTTCGAACTCTGGAACCCTCTTTTTTCGCTCTCTGCAACACCACCCTGTAATAATGCGGTGCACAGGTCGGCCTTACCAGCATGTCCTTTTCTTCTTTTTCCATGTCATAGTGCCAGTCAAGGATTTCTTCATAATCCTCTTTTGATATAAGCTCGTTCATTATATCTTCGCCTCTTCCGGTGGGGACTATCATGAACATATACCATGCGGTTGCGCCGAGTTCCCTGGCGAGTCTGTATACTCTGGGTATTTCTTCCTGGTTTCTTTTTGTAAAAGACGAATTGATAATGAATTCTATGCCGTGTTTCCTGAAGAGTTTTGCAGCATTTACAGTCCCTTCAAAAGCGCCTTTCTGGCTTCTGAAATCATCATGCACCGCCTCAACAGAACCGTCGAGACTAAGGGATACGATCTTAATGCCTGAAGACTTTATCTTTTCACATATTTCATCGTTCACCAGAGTCCCGTTTGTCGCCAGGCACATCCGCAGGCCTTTGCCTGTGCCGTATTCAGCGATCTCAAAGACATCTCTTCTCACAAGCGGTTCGCCTCCGGAGAGAACCACTACAGGTTTTGCATAGCTTACAATATCATCGATGATCCTGAATGCCTCAGCAGTCGTAAAATCGGGGTGGCCCTTTACTTCGAGTTCAGAAGCGGAACGGCAGTGAACACATCGCAGATTGCATCTCCTCGTTATCTCCCAGGCTATCCACTTGGGCACAAATTCCATACTACTCTTCCTCACAATCTTTTTTTAACCTAAATTTAATTATCTATTACAGCCCCGGGCATCAATCTAAACCCGAAGGTCGCGGTCCGGTCAACCCGGTTTTTGTTATTATACCTTTGCCTCCGCCGATTTTCCATTAAAGACACCCGCCTCTACAGCGTTCAGCAAATGTTTGAAGGTTGATCTGTCGAGCGCTGATATCGCTATCGCATTAAACCTCAAAGAGAGATTCCGCGTCTCTTCTTCGTCCAGTCTGTCTGTCTTATTAAAGACAAGAAGCC
>JBFMDL010000029.1:0-30254 GCA_040753635.1 Nitrospirota bacterium
AGTTGAAGACAATAATAAAAAACACAAAAACTGAAGAAAGGGATATGAAGATCCTCTTGCGCAATTCGGAAAGATGCTCTGTCAAAGGCAGCCTGGAATCTTCCAATTAATGATTTCCCTTTGTTTCATCCCGCGCAGAAATGTTTTATTATGCGCTATGCGCTTCCGCTTGTTTTTTCGCTGCCGGGATTATCATCTCTCTCTATATCCTGTTTCGGTGTAACATCAATCTCATCCGGTCCGGTTGATGCCTTTTTAAAATTCTTTACTGCCTTTCCCATCCCGCTTGCAAGCTCAGGCAATCTCTTGGCACCGAACAGGACAAGGATTATCATTAATACAATTATTAATTCCTGTATTCCAAGGCCAAACATAACTTACCTCCTCACTTAAATTGAATTTTTTAATCAGCGATCAATGATGCAATATCTACGGCTTCCATTAAATGGGTAAGTCCAAAAAATTGGCTTTGCTCCGGAAGGGATCCCTATTACAAAGTATCCGGACTCCCGAAGCAAAGCCGAGTCATGCGGGGAGAATCGTCCTTAAGAAAGGACCATTCTCTGGTGGTCAAGCCACCATTGCCTGACCGTTCAAATCAGGCAGACAAAACACTTCGGGATTCTAAGAGATTAGGTTCTTGGAGGTTGTTCTTTTTGAAAGACTACCAAGACTGTATTAATGGAAGGATAAAAATCTTTAAGGATCTCCTCAATCTCTAAAACAGGGGTTTCAAACTGATATTCACATAGAAAGGGCATATTCTGATTGGCAGAAAGACTTTGCCCTGCTGCAGCGCATACATCAAGCGTGAAAATATATGTTCCGTCTGAGGAGACAGAAATATTAACTGATAACGGCGAAATTATTGAGACAGATAGTGCAATAAGAGCCAGTGCGGTTTTAATTCTCATCATTTATATCAATTCTGATAGTTTTTTTAGAATATGTCAATCTCAAATTATAATTACCAGATTACTCGCCAGTTGCAAGACATGTTCCTGATATGGAAGGCTGATACGATGGAAAAGGGCTGCCATCAACGCCTTACAGCCCTCAGGCGCGGCCGGCCTTTCTGTAAAATGCACTATCAGTTAAGTCTGCATTCATGTGAATAAGAATTAAATCCAGTTGATTTGCGGAACTTTTACAGCGCATCTGCCTTCCTTTCATGCAACGTTTGGGTTATTTCTTTTTGACTCTTCAGGCCTGAAGATGAAAAATATGGATTTGCCTGCATTAGCGTGTCTTTCCTGTGCCTTTTGATTTATAATTATTCATGCTTATCAAAATTAAAAACAAAGTGCTTTCAGGCAAGCGCATTACAGGGGATGATGCATTAAAGCTGTTTGAAAGCGACGATATATTCACGCTCGGCGCCCTTGCATCTTATGCGGCTGAGAAGAAAAACGGCAAAAAGGCATATTTTATACGTAACAGGCACATAAATCCCACGAACATTTGCATAAACCGGTGCAGGTTTTGCGCATTCAGCAGGTCAAAGGGACAGGAAGGCGCATTTGAATTAACGATCAATGACATTATTAAGAAACTGCGCAGCGCCCATTATACCGAGGTGCATATTGTGGGCGGACTTCATCCTGATTGGCCGTTCGAATATTATCTTAAAATTATTTCGACCATAAAAAGGTTCTTCCCAAAACTTCATATCAAGGCCTTCACCGCAGTAGAAGTTGATTTTTTTTCGAGGATAAGCGGCCTCAGCCTTGAAGATACGCTCAAGGCACTTAAGAAAAACGGCCTCGGCTCAATGCCGGGAGGCGGCGCCGAAATCTTTGACGCAGGGATAAGAAACAGGCTTTGTCCTGAAAAGATACAAGGTGACAGATGGCTCGATGTGATGGAAACAGCTCACAAGGTCGGCTTAAAAACGAATGCCACTATGCTGTACGGCCATATCGAAAACCATTCCCACCGTGTTCACCATCTCGTGAAGCTAAGGGAACTCCAGGATAAGACAGGAGGATTTCAGGCTTTCATCCCCCTTGCCTTTCACCCTAAGAATACACTCATATCAGGAACATATACATCGGGCATTGACGACCTGAAAACTATAGCGGTAAGCCGTCTTGTGCTCGATAATTTCGACCATATCAAGGCATACTGGATCATGCTCGGCGAAAAAATTTCACAGCTCGCCCTCAGATTCGGCGCAGACGATATTGACGGCACCGTAATAGAAGAAAAGATCACACACTCTGCGGGGGCTTTAACAGGCGAGCATCTCACTGCCGATCAGCTTGTCAATATGATAAAAAAATCCGGGAAGATCCCTGTTGAGAGGGATTCGTTTTACAGAAGAGTGAAACACAGGACATGAAAAATAACAATAAACGTATAACAGGACAGCAGGCGTTACACCTGCTGAAAAATGCGGATCTGCTTGAACTCGGCGGGATGGCTGACAGGATGCGCAGGGAGCTTCATCCCGAAGGCATTGTCTCATTTGTTGTCGACAGGAATATAAATTACACCAATGTCTGCATAAACAGGTGCAAATTCTGCGCGTTCTGGAGATACGAAGATGACCCGGAAGCATATATTATTGATGAAAAAACTCTTTTTAAAAAAATCGAGGAAACCCTCGAATTTGGAGGCACACAAATACTTTTGCAGGGAGGACTTCACCCTGCATTAGGCATAGATTATTATATTTCCCTGCTGTCGTCTATCAAGAAAAGATTTAATATAAACATTCATGGCTTTTCCCCGCCGGAAATATGTTACATTGCCGATTCGGCGGATATTACGATCAGAGAAACCTTAAGCATATTAAGAGACGCGGGGCTGGACTCCATTCCGGGCGGCGGAGCTGAAATACTCGCCGACAGGATAAGGGAGATATTAAGCCCTAAAAAAATACTCTCTTCCCGCTGGCTGGAGGTTATGGAAAATGCGCACATCCTCGGCATGAGGACCACAGCCACCATGATGTTCGGGAGTATAGAGAAGCCGGAGGATATTATCGTCCATCTCGGTTCGATAAGGCAATTGCAGGACAAGACAGGGGGATTTACAGCCTTTATACCATGGTCGTTCCAGCCGGGGAATACGGAATTAATTCAAAATTCAAAATTCAAAATTCAAAATTCCGCAACAGCGGTTGAATATCTGAAAATTCTTGCTCTCTCAAGGATATATCTCGACAATATCGACAATATACAGGCTTCCTGGGTAACACAGGGATTGAAGCTCGCACAGGTTGCTCTCAGGTTCGGCGCCAATGATTTCGGCTCAACAATGATCGAGGAAAACGTGGTCGCCTCAACAGGTGTAAGTTTCAGCGTTTCAAAAAAAGAAATAATCCGTTCTATTAGAGATTCGGGATTTAAACCTGCACAGAGGGATACTTATTACAATATTTTAAGAGAGTTTTAAAACAACCGACTTCTGTTCTTAAATTTTAATAGTTGATATATAATATTCAGAAAAATGGAGGGAATATTGAAACCGAACGTTTTAGTTGAACTCGCATCACGGGTCAGGAATCTGCCGCCTTACCTTTTCGCTTCCATCGACAAAATGAAACAGGAAGCTCTCGCAAACGGGGTTGACTTAATCGATATGAGCATCGGAGATCCTGATATCCCGACACCCCCTCATATAGTTGAGTCCATGAAGAAGGCAGTCGAAAAGCCGGAACATCACCGTTACCCTTCTTATGAAGGCATGCTTTCTTACAGAGAGGCTGTTTCAAAATGGTATAAGAAGAGATTCAACGTAGATCTTGATGCCAGGAATGAGGTGCTTTCTCTCATAGGCTCTAAAGAGGGAATCGGTCATATACCGCTTGCATTTGTTGAACCGGGGGACACCGTGCTTGTGCCTTCCCCGGGATACCCGGTCTACCCGATAAGCGTTTTGTTCGCTGGAGGCGAAAGTTACATAATGCCGCTGCTGGAAGAAAACGGCTTCCTCCCTGATTTCAGTGCAATACCACAGAGGATCTTAATGGGCACCAGGCTGATGTTCATCAACTATCCCAACAATCCCACCTCTGCCTGCGCCCCGAAAGAATTTTATGAGGAAGTTGTAACCCTTGCGGACAAATACAATATTATTGTCTGTCATGACGCAGCCTACAGCGAGATATACTACGATGAAGAAAAACCGCTGAGTTTTATGGAGATAGAGGGGGCAAAGGAAGTAGGGATGGAATTCCATTCCATGTCAAAGACCTATAACATGACAGGCTGGAGAATCGGATTTGCAGTCGGCAACAGAGAAGTAATCAGCGGACTCGGCAAGATAAAGACAAATCTCGATTCAGGTGTTTTCCAGGCGATTCAGGAGGCATCCATTGTCGCCCTGTCAACAGACGACAGCATACTTGCCGGCATAAGAGATATCTATCAGAAAAGACGGGATGTTCTATATGAAGGGTTGAAGGCTATCGGTCTGGAACTATCCAGACCAAGGGCAAGTTTTTATCTCTGGACAAAGGTGCCCGGGGACTTTGATTCCTCGGGTTTTGTGGCTCATATCCTTGAAAAGGCGGGTGTGCTTGCGACTCCCGGAAACGGATTCGGCTCCCCGGGAGAAGGGTATGTTAGATTTGCACTGACCGTGCCTGTTGAAAGAATTAAAGAGGCGGTCGGCAGAATAAAAAAAGCTCTTTAACCGGACAGGGAGCAAAAGTAAAAATATTTTCATAATATCGAATGACATTCTCCATTTTTTACTTCTGCATTCTTACTTCCGGCTTTAAATAATGTCCATAGCTTATATAGGAATCGGCTCAAACATAGGCAACAGGCAGAAAAACTGTTTAAAGGCATTAGAACTCCTTGAAGCCAACGGTCTGGAAGTGACAGAAGAGTCTTCGATGTATGAAACCGAGCCCTGGGGAGTGGAAGACCAGCCGCACTTCATTAATATGGCTGTTGAGGTTAAAACAGAACTCTCTCCGGGAGAGCTTCTTTTTTTACTCAAAAAAATCGAGCATGAGATGGGGAGGGGAGATACGGCAAAATGGGGGCCTCGCATTATTGACCTCGATATACTTCTTTACGACGACCTGGAGATTAATGAAAACAGCCTTATAATCCCGCATCCCCTTATGCATAAAAGAGAATTTGTGCTTGAGCCGTTGTCTGAGATAGCGCCTGAAAAAGTTCATCCTGCGCTGAAGAAAAAGATAGGAGAACTGTTCAAGGAAATAAGAAGTGCCGGAAAAAACTGAAAATATACTGATATTAGGTGTCGGCAACCCGTTATACACAGATGACGGCCTCGGCAACAAAATTATAGAGATTATAAATGAAAGATATCGCTTTCCTGAAACTGTAAGACTGATTGATTCCGGCTCTATTACAGACCTGATTGACTTCATTTTTGATTACCGTTATATAATCGTAATAGATACTATTATTGCCGGTAAAAAATCCGGAGAGATAATGTCATTCAGTCTAAATGAAATGTCGGCGCCCTCAAATTCACTGACCCACTCGACAGGTCTTATCGAAGGCCTGCAAAAGATGAAAGAAAGACCGGATATATTTTTTATATGCATCGAACCTTGCGATCTTTCCCCCGGGACAGCGTTAAGCGATAAGGTCTCAGAAAAAATATCCGACATAATCAATATGATTATTGACAGACTGAATCTGCACGGCTTGAAAATGCAACGCAAATAATCTGATAAAATGAATGTCCTGCAACATACAACAGCGACAGATTTCATCTATAATCTGCAATTTGCAGATAACCTGATATATTTTTCTTGACATATACAGCATTTTTTAAGAAAATTTAAACGAAACCGTTATAAGGAGATTGCTATATCAATGAATATTGGTCTCTTCCTCTCGAAAGTAGACGGCTCCGTAAGCAAGGTAATAGATTTGAAGCAAGTAGCGACTCACTTTGCCGGTCTTCCTTTAATCAAGATATATGACAACCTGCTTTCAACTTCCGCCCAAAAAGAGATTGCTGAAGAAATCAGAAGAAATAATATCGAAGGAGTCATTCTTGCCGGCCAGAGCCCGCTCTTCTATAAAAAGGTCAGGAACGCCGACAAAATATTCGATATTCTGCGGAAAGCAGGCATAAATTCCAATAAAATCGCTGTTGTAAATCTCAAGGAGCAGGTTGCCCTGCCGCACAGGTCAAATTCTGAAGAGGCGACTAAAAAGGCAAAGGTATTAATTGAAGTGGCGCTGGAAAAAGTAAGGATGTCAAAAAGAGTTGAGCATGTAGGCGTATCCCCCAAGAAACATGTCCTTATAATAGGTTCAACAACAGGCGGTCTGTTCGCCGGGCAGAGGCTCGCCGAAAAAGGATTTCATATCTTTTATCTTAACGAATCATTGAAAGAGCTGCAGGGTGAGGAGAAGGAACTACTAAGACCGACTTTAGCGTATTTAAGGAATAATGATAATGTCAGGTTCATAGAGTCATCAATAAACGACTTCTACGGATATCCCGGAAACTTCAGGGTCCAGTTGGCTAATGGAGAGAAAGTAAGGGCGGGCGCCATAATATTATCGATACAAAAAGATTTAGGCTATACTGCAAAACTTTATCCTTTCTTAAGGCTCGAAAAGGATGAAGAAGGATATTTCAAGAATCTCTTCTCTGATACCGCGACTGTTGAGACCGCGCAACCGGGGATATTCATGATACCCCATGCAGATGATATGTCCTTGTCTTCGATAATTTCGCTTGCAGACTCGGCAAATACTGCTGTAAACAAACTCCTTGACCACGGCGATATACAGCACGAACTTTTTGTATCAGAAGTCGACAAGGAAGTCTGCGGAGGATGCGGCACCTGCATAAAGACATGCATATTCCGTGCGGCTGAACTCGACCCTGTTACAAAACTCTCATCAACGAATTTCAAGCGGTGCGTGGGCTGCGGCAACTGTGTTTCTGCATGCCCTACAGGCGCCAGGGATCAGGTGTCTGCAACGACCAAATATCTGATATCCGCCATTAAGATTTTATCAAGCTACAGTTCAGGGAATAGCCCCAAAATTTTATTCATCGCATGTGAAGGATGCGGGTATCCTTCACTGGATTATGCCGGCAAGATCGGCGTTGAATACACTTCCAATCTGCTTCCATTAAGCGTCCGGTGCGCAGGCAGGATAGACACTCAACTGATATTAGAGGCATTTAATTACGGCTTTGACGGGGTGGCGATCTGCAAATGTCATGACGATCACTGTCTGAATATTGTGGGCAATCTCGATCTTGACAGACGGGCCAACCTTTTCAGGGAGGTGATCAGAAGCAGGGGCATAGAGCCGGAAAGGTTAAGGATCTTCGGAACAACCGAATGCGAGGGCGGATACTGTGTTGAAAATGCCATGAAATTCATAGAATATCTGAAAGGACTTTGAGGAGGGATGCGCTGATGGGTAAAATTAAGGTTGCGACAGGTATTCTTCAGGGATGCTTCGGTTGTCATATCGCAATACTCGATTTACATGAAGAATTGCTCGATATCCTTTCTTCGATGGAAATTGTCAGGTCTCCCATTAATGATGTAAAAGATGTTCCGGAGGTTGATGTTGGTCTGCTCGACGGTTCGGTATCGAATATGGACAATGAAAACGTTGCAAAGATTTTCAGGGAAAAGTCTGAAAAGATCGTTGCATTCGGAACATGCGCATGCCTTGGAGGCGTGCCCGGCCTCAGAAATCTCTTTGATCTCCAAAGCGTCCTGAACAGGGGTTATATTGAAACAGAAAGCACTGTGGACGGCAAGATCCCCTCTTCCGATGAAATACCAAAACTGCTTCCCTATGTCAAGGCGCTCCATCAGGTGATAGATGTGGATTATAAACTGCCCGGCTGTCCGCCTACTCCTCAAAGAATAAAAGAATTTTTCGTTTCGTTATTAAATGGGCGGGAACCCGTTCTTCCCAAAAAGAACCTGTGTCACGAATGTCTGAGGCAGCATAAGGAAATGTATGTCCCGAAAAGGGAATTTATCACTGATTCGGTCCATTCGATAACAGAGCTTGAACATATAGATGAAACACTCTGCTTTTTAGAACAGGGCGTCCTTTGCATGGGGCCGGCCACAAGAGAAGGCTGTGACTCGAGATGCATAAAAGGAAATACTCCATGCAGGGGATGCATGGGGCCTACCGATGACGCAATGGAACAGGGGGCAAAGATGATAAACGCACTTGCCACGATTCTGCCTGCCGGAGGGTTAATGTTCCTTGAAGATGTTGTAGGCGTTGGGTACAGATATTCCATGCCCGTATCGATTATCCCCCATGTGATGGAGGGCAAATGAACAGGAAGATTACTATCGAGCCTGTAACAAAGATAGAAGGCCATGGCAAAGTCACCGTCTTTCTTGACGATAAAGGAGAGGTTTCGGATGCGCATTTCCATGTAACCGAGTTCAGGGGGTTCGAGAAGTTCTGTGAAGGAAGGATGTTCTGGGACATGCCTGTCATTACAACAAGGATATGCGGTATCTGCCCTGTCAGCCATCACCTCGCTTCAGCAAAGGCATGCGATGACCTGCTGGGGATCGAGATCCCGCCGGCAGCGAAAAAGCTCAGGGAACTCATGCACATGGGACAGTTTATACATTCCCATTCACTTCACTTCTTCTTCCTTGCAGCGCCTGATTTTGTCATGGGCTACAATTCTGACCCCTTGAAAAGGAGTGTTATAGGTATCCTTGAAAAAGATCCTGATCTCGCCAGGAAGGCTATAAAACTCAGGAAAATAGGCCAGACCATTATTGATAAAGTCGGCGGCAGACCGATACATCCTGTGACTGCTATCCCCGGAGGGATGAGCAAGCCATTAAGCCATGAAGACAGGTTTAACCTTAAAAACATGACAAAGGATGCGATTGCGCTTTCCTCCCTGAGCGTTGAGATTGCGGAAAAGATACTCGAAAGCGCCCCTATTTCAGACCTCGGGGATATCAAGACAGCGCATATGGGACTTGTAAAGAACGGCAATCTGGAACTGTATGACGGCAGACTGAGGATGATCGACGAGAACGGGAAGATAATGGAAGAATTCAATACAGGTGATTATCTTGATTACATAGGCGAACATGTCGAGGATTATTCATGGCTGAAATTCCCTTTTTACAAAAAGAAAGGCTGGCCCGGGGGCGTTTACAGGGTTGCGCCGATATCAAGGTTAAATGTTGCAGACAGGATTTCGACTCCGCTTGCTTCCGCCAAAATGAAATCAATAACCGACAGAAGGCCCTTGCAGGCGAATATGTATTACCATTATGCGAGGACAATTGAGCTTCTGTATGCAGCTGAAAGGGCTTTTGAGCTGCTTTCCGACGATGAGATAGTGAGCAGGGATGTCAGGGTCAGGGTTGACAGGAAAGAAGGCGGCTCTGAAGGCATCGGGGTTATTGAGGCGCCGAGAGGCACACTCATACACCATTACTGGACCGAGGACAGCAAAATATCAAAGGTCAATATTATAGTTGCCACAGCGCATAACAATAAGGCCATGGATTTATCTGTTGCCGGGGTTGCAAATGCTTACATACACAAAGGAGCGGTCAATGAAGGCATACTCAACAAAATAGAGATGGCTATCAGGTGTTATGATCCTTGTCTTTCATGCTCAACACACGCAATCGGTAAAATGCCCTTGAAGGTTGATATAGTCTCTCGTGACGGGACGATATTAAAACAGATGAGGAAAGACTGATGATCAGTTTTTCTCATTTGATAGATGAAAAAATAAAGCCGGAACTCGAGAATGTATTCGGACCTGCCCTTACATCAAGGATAATTATTACTGCAAGGGCAAAGGCGAACGCTCCGATTGTCGGCATGACAAAAGATGATTTCGAAAGATTTATTGAGGCAATCAGCGCTGATGACAGGGTTCAGGGCATGTGGGGGAATGCCGGGACACAGGAAAGGAAAAAACGCTGGAAAGAAGCTGTTAAAGTTGTCGGGGTCTCTCAATAAATCTCTATTTAGCCTTTGATATAACCTGCCTTAACCTATATTCTTCATAAATTTCAGACGTAAGGCTCTGGAACGAGGCGGGACAGAGGTTCCGCAAGATATCACAAAGCACTTAACTTCTATTCCATCATTAAGAATCATTTTTAGGGGTTTTCTTTCTGAAAAATCAGGGTTATACCGGATAAAACCCGGTTAAAAAGTAACTTTAAATGTTGCAGATATTCTTTTAATCCAAAAATGGGGTTTTTTTATTATTGTATATTGACAGCCATATTTTTGTTTGATACATTTTTAATATGTTTCATAAAACACATTTTTTGAACCTCTGAAACTCAACGATGATACCGCAAATCAAACAAGACACCGAAAAATTCACTATCCTGGTTGTTGATGACGACCCTCATATTCTTGAATCGGTTTCACTGCTGCTTAATGAATATGGTTATTCCGTTGTCAGGGCCGGAAGCGCTTCAAAGGCGCTGTCTTTCCTGTTAAAAAACGGGATCGATGCTGTGCTTACAGATATAAAAATGCCCGATATTTCCGGCATAGAACTTCTCGAAAAGATCCATAATCTTAATTCTGAACTTCCTGTAATACTGCTTACAGCGTATGCCGAACTGGAAATTGCTGTGGATGCCATAAAAAAAGGGGCCTTTGATTTCTTAACAAAACCGTACATGACCACTCAACTTATCCACTCTGTTGAAAGGGCTGTCAAATACGGAAGGCTTCTGAAGGTCGAGAAACATTATAAATACATGCTTGAAGAGACTGTAGAGAAGAGGACCAGAGAACTATCAGACGCCATGATGAAAATAAAAAATGTCAGCAACGAGATAATAATGCGATTGATATCAGTGGCTGAATTCAGAGATACTGAGACAGGCGCGCATATCTCGAGGATAGGGCTTTATTCAAACAAACTCTCCGAAGCATTGTCCATGCCGACGGACTTCGTCGAAACAATAACTTTCGCCGGCCCGATGCATGATATCGGGAAAGTCGGCATACCCGACAGCATACTTTTAAAGCCCGGGCCTTTATCACCCGATGAATTTGAAATTATGAAGACGCATACAACAATCGGCGACAGGATACTCGCAGGGTCGTCATATCCGAGCATCGCCCTTGCTTCGTCAATTGCTGCATCCCACCATGAAAGATGGGACGGCACCGGATACCCTAAATGTTTAAAGGGAAAGGATATCCCGATTGAAGGGAGAATAGTCATGCTCGTAGACCAATATGATGCCCTGAGAAGCGCCCGTCCATACAGGAAGGCCATGAGCCATCAGGAAGCATGCAGTATAATAACAGAAGGAGACGGACGGACCAAACCCTCTCACTTTGATCCTGATGTCTTGAATGCCTTTATTTCGCTCGCCCCGACATTTGATGAGATATTTAACAACATGCAGGGCTAAGCAGCCCTTAAATAGAAAATTCCTGTCAATTGTAATATAATAATTCCTGTTTTACTTAATTAATTATCCAAGGAGGCAGCAATGATAAAGGTCTATTACGATAAAGATGCGAATTTAGGCATTATCAAAAAGAAAAAGGTCGTGGTCATGGGATACGGCAGTCAGGGGCATGCCCATGCAAATAACCTTAAAGAAAGCGGGATTGATGTTGTTATAGGCATAAGGAAAGGGGCAAGCTGGGACAAGGCAAAAAAGGCCGGGTTTAAAGTCATGACTCCTCCCGATGCTGCGAAGATCGCGGACATTATCATGATATTGCTTCCGGATGAATATCAGGCGGATATATTTAAAGCTGAAATAGCCCCCAACATGAAAAAAGGCGTTTATCTTGCTTTTGCCCACGGGTTTAACATACATTTCGGCCAGATCGTCCCTCCTGCTGATGCGAATGTATTTATGGCCGCTCCAAAGGGCCCCGGACATCTCGTAAGGTCAGAGTATCTGAAGGGAAGCGGCGTGCCATGCCTTATCGCAATCCACCAGGACACTTCAAAAAATACGAAGGATGTCGCTCTCGCTTATGCATCCGCCATAGGAGGCGGAAGGGCCGGGATTATCGAGACGAGTTTCCGGGAAGAAACAGAGACCGACCTGTTCGGCGAACAGGTTGTCCTCTGCGGAGGATTGACCTCGCTTATACAGGCAGGTTTTGAAACGCTTGTAGAAGCGGGATACGCTCCTGAGATGGCATATTTCGAATGCCTCCATGAAGTGAAACTCATTGTTGACCTCATATACGAGGGGGGGATATCCAACATGAGATATTCCATAAGCAATACTGCCCAGTACGGAGACCTGACAAGGGGGCCGAGGGTAGTTACTGAAAACACGAAGAAAGAGATGAAAAAGATCCTTCAGGAGATACAGGACGGCATTTTCGCAAAAGAGTGGATGCTCGAATGCAGGGCCAATAAGCCTGTTTTCAATGCCTTAACGAGAAACGGCGAAAAACACCAGATAGAGGAAGTGGGCGCCGGGCTAAGGGCAATGATGCCCTGGCTTAAAAAGGGAAAACTCGTAGACAAATCAAAGGCATAATAATTTATAAAGTCAATTGAGTTTATAGAGTTTATGGAGTTTGAAGAGTTAATGAACCCAATGAACTCTACAAACTCTACAGACTCAACGAACTCTATGAACTCTATAAACCCATATGTTTAGATTCGCTCATGAGGGTTATCCCTTTATACTCGGCTCGATCGTGCTGACGATCATTTTTTTTATCTTTGCGCCGATCGGAACCGTTATCCCCTCTGCGCTGACTCTTTTCATGCTCTATTTCTTCAGAGATCCCGAAAGGGACATACCCGAAGGCAAAGATATTTTCGTAGCGCCTGCGGATGGAGAGGTTATCTTGATCAAGGATGTGCACGAATCAGAACATATAAATGCCGACATGAAAGAGGTCAGCATATTTATGTCGCCGTTCAACGTCCATGTGAATCGTGCGCCGTGCGACGGAGAGATTAAAACAATAAAACACAACAGGGGACGTTTCCTTGCAGCATACAGGGATGATGCATCGGTTAAGAACGAGAATATCGAGATGGTTCTTGAAACGAAATACGGCGATATTCTCGTCAGGCAGGTAGCGGGTTTTGTAGCAAGGAGGGCGGTCTGCAGGAAAAAAGAAGGCGATATCATTAAGCGTGGAGAAAGATACGGGATAATAAAATTCAGTTCCCGTCTCGATGTTTATTTGCCAAAGAATACAACCATTAAAGTTAAGCCGGGAGACAAAGTAAGGGCAGGAGAGACAATAATCGGTGAACCGCCGGACAGCTTAAAGTAAATTTAAGCCGCCCGGCAATGACATTTAATGACCGTGACCTTATTTATACACTCCTGGAATTTCAAAGAGATTTGTATATGTGTTTATTATCTGAGCAGCCTTATCACCGGTAGGTATTCCTTTTACCACTTCTCTCGTTTGCATGTCAATAACATAAACAGCACCGTCAGATGCGTTAGTAGCATATGCCTTCTTGCTGTCTGCGCTGAAGACGATATGGCCGACATGATTGCCGTTGCCGACAGATACGTCTTTCAGCTTCAGTCCGGATTTGGCATCAACAATCGTTATGACATTTGAGCCATAGGGGGTCAGTACGACATAGTTGCCGTCAGGTGTAAGATAGGGATGTCCAACACCATTTGCCCCTTTGATAGTTTTCTTTATTTTCTGCTGTGCAACATCGATGATTGCTACAGTGCTTCCGCCGAATTTTGGACCCGGGCCGCGGTTGCAGAAATAGAAATATTTCCCATCAAGCGTGAATATGCCGTGATGTCCTTCTACGGCCTCGCCTTCAGCGGTCGGTATCTCGATCTTCATGACCTCCTTAAAGGTCGCCAGATCAACAATCGAAACAGACGGCTTGATCTTTGCAGCGTCATTGCCTTCATATACTATCCAGACCTGCTTGTTGTCGGGCGTAGGGATAAAATAATGCGCCGGGCTATCGCCATCAATCGTCGCCGCTACCTCTAAGGACGGAATCCTCAGGACATATGATTTCTTGTCCGCATAATTCTGGACAAAGGCATATTTGCTGTCCCAGGTGAAGGCAGAGTGCATCATCAGCGGACCTTTCTGTTCCTTGTTCTGGTGGTCAACAGCAAAGGTCTTCAGTTCCTTATCAGTCTTCGCATCCAGAAGTACGGCCTTCACTTCTCCAGTGTGGTTAATGAGAACATACTTACCATCAGGGGTCACGAGCGGATGTTTGACATTCTTGCCGGTCTTGATGTGTGAAAGGGTCTTATGCGTCATTGCATCTATGACCGTGACCGAATCCCCGCCGTTCTCACCGACGTATATCTTCTTCAGGTCAGGAGTAAGGCAGGCCAGCCAGCCTGTAGGTCCTGTTTCGCAATGGCCGATGACCATGTCTTTATTGGGGTCAACAAAGGAAAGGGTCTTCGAAGCCGCATTCGGGACAAAGATCCATTTGGCTACAGCAGCATAAACTGCTGTGCTCAGACCAACAACAACTAAAGCAATAAGACAATACCTTAGAAATCTCCTCATACATTACCTCCTGGTTTTTTTGATCTGGACTGAAACAGGGTGCAGAATACGTTTTCTCTCCTCACCTCCTTAATATCATCGGCAGGTAACATAGCAATAGATATGCCCGCTGATTCAGTCTATGCAAGCCTGATTCAGGGGTGTTTTATCAGCAGACAGGGTAAAAGAAACTTCAGGGAATCTGAAGCTTACATTATAAAGGCAGAACACTATGGTAAAACACAACAAGGCATGGCGTTTTGCTATAGTTCTATGCCTGTTGATTTCAGCTTTCTGAGGAGGGTGCTGTAGTCGATTCCGAGTATGCGGGCAGCCTTGCTCTTGTTGCCGTTGACGGATTTTAAGACATCTGCAATATGAAGACGCTCAAGATCGAAAAGAGTGAGGTTTGCGGGATAGGCTGCCGCGCTCTCCGGCATGGGTTTGCTTTCAATTTTGATCTCATCAGGGATGTCATCCTCTTCGATAATATTTTCATCTGTTATGGTAATAGCTCTTTCAATAATATTTTCAAGCTCTCTCACATTCCCTTCCCATTTATGCCTGATCAGCATATCTTCTGCCTCTTTGCTTATTCCGGCAATTTTTTTATCCAATTTTAAAGAGAATTTTTTGATGAAGTGTCTGATAAGCAAAGGGATATCGTCTTTTCTCTCTCTTAAGGGCGGTATCTCTATGGGAATTACATTCAGACGGTAATAGAGGTCTTTTCTGAATGAGCCTTTATTCAAAAATTCTTTCAAATCCTCATTTGTCGCAGCTATTATCCTTACATCAATGTTTAAAGTCTCATTTCCCCCGAGTCGCATAAAAGTCCTCTCCTGCAGGAACCTGAGCAGTTTCACCTGCATCATAGGGCTTATGCTGCTCACTTCATCGAGAAACACCGTGCCGCCGTCCGCTGCCTCAAACAGACCTGTCTTTCTGTTTACCGCCCCGGTGAATGCCCCTTTTTCATAACCGAATAATTCCGATTCAAGGAGTTCATCAGGCAGTGCGCCGCAATTTATTGCAATAAATGGATTCTTCGCCCTTTTGCTGCCGTTATGGATCGCCCTCGCGACAAGCTCTTTGCCAACTCCACTTTCGCCTATGATAAGGACTGTACCGTCAGTATCCTTAACCTTTTCTATCATGCTATAGACCTGTCTCATTGACTGACTTGAGCCGATTAGTTCGCCTGTATAAATTGAACCTACAAGTTGTTTTTTTAATCCGATATTCTCAAGTTTCAGATTCCTTGTCTCAACAGCTCTTTTTACAACAATCAATATTTGCTCAGGGTCAAAAGGCTTAGGGATAAAATCATAAGCTCCGGCTTTTATAGCTTTTACAGCAGATTCAATTGACGAATAAGCCGTAATGACAATCACCATGATGTTTTTATCAATGGAACGTGATTCCTCAATAATCTTAAAACCATCCATATCAGGGAGCATAAGATCAGTAATCACAATGTCAACCGGCTCGCTGCTGCGGATTCTCTTTACAGCATCTGTTGCATTACCGAAGGTCTCAACAACATAATCTTCAGGTTCGAGCGACCTCTTAATTATCCGCAGCATGGTCTCTTCATCATCAATGGCGATTATCCTAACAGGTCTGTCCATGAACCTCTTCGGCCGGAAGCCTGATTCTGAATGTGCTGCCATGTCCTTTTCTGCTTTCCACAACTATTTCTCCTTCATGATTCTGGATTATACCGTAACTTATAGCAAGTCCCAGACCAGTTCCTTCACCCACTGACTTTGTCGTGAAGAACGGATAGAATATCTTGTCCTTGATCTCATCCTCGATTCCGATGCCGTTATCCGAGATCGATATCTCGATCACACACCCCTTTGCTCCCTCCCCTTGAAGAAGATCATTCCTCTCGTTCCCCCCTTCCCTTGTGGGAGGGGGTGAGGGGGAGTGGTCCCCGATCAGAGAGGTTCTGACTATTATTTCCCCTGATGATTCTATGGACTGAACAGCGTTAAGCAGGATATTGCTCAGCACCTGGCTCATCTGGAGTGGATCGACATAGATATCCTGAAGGCCGGGATCAGCCTCCCTGATGATCTCGATTTGTTTTGAGTTGGCCTGATCCATGACAGTCTTAATAGCGTCGTCAATAAGGGCATCCAGCGCTGTTAATTCCTTCTGCGGCGGTGACTGGCGTGAATAAGCAAGGAGGTCTTTGGTTATCCTGGCGCACCTGTTCGCATCTTTAATGATAGACTCAATGTCTTCTTTAGTGTTTTCATCCTTTATATTCTTCAACATCAGTTTGGCTATTCCTATCACATTTCCAACAGGGTTGTTAATCTCATGAGCAATACCCGCAGCAAATTTCCCGACCGCAGCAAGCCGCTCTGCCTGGCTCAGCCTTTCCTCCATAATCTGGAGGTTTTCGAGGTTCTGAGCCATTTTATTAAATCCTTCTGAAAGCTCCCCTATCTCGTCTCTTGAGGTCACGTCTATCCTGTAACCAAAGTCTCCTTTTCCGATCCTTTCAGCGCCTTCTTTTAATCTGATAACAGGCTGCATAAGTCTTCTAAGTGTGACAAAAACAACAAATATCGACAGCACAGAAATGGTCAAGAGCAATATCAGCAGGGTTAAATGTGTTTTAGCAATAATCATCGGCAGCCTGTCTTCCTGCAGGATCATTACGTTTCCAATAACGTTATTCGCAACATCAATTAAAGGAAAAGTTATCACAAGATTCTTGCCATTGTTTCTCCCGGTTGGAGCATTAAGGTTTTGTTGCGCGTCAGAATTAACAGCCTTCTTCAGGGTTGATGATATCGCATGATCAGCGTTATCTATGATAACGAGATCTGTATTGCTTAACTCTTTTATCTTCGAAAGTAAAATGTCATCAAGCAATATCCCGGATGTAATAGTCCCTATGATCTGGCTCTCATTATAATAGATCGGGGCTGATGCCTTTATGAGAAACCCCTGCTCCATAAGCACGATACCGGACGTTACCTTGCCCCGGAGGGCGTTTTTTATGAGAGGGTCTGCTGACCTGTCATTATCGAATTTGTCAGGATCTTCGGCGATCGCAACAATATTTCCGCGGGCATCTCCAACTTCTATTGAGCTGACATCAAAGGATTTATGCAGACGGGTAACAGCCCTCAGGGGATGTTCCCTTTCTCCTGCAAGCTCAGTATGATAGAAAAGGCTGTCCTTGATTTCCCTGTCATTGCTGAAAAGCTTCGTATAATTTGTGACCTTGCTCTGGTAGTCTTCAAAAAGTTTTATCACGAGATTTTTCACGCTCTCCAGATGATTCTTTTGCTGCTTGAGAAGAGCGTCCTTAATAAGGTAAGAGATAGCGGGTATTATGGTAATTGTCACAAGCATTATAGTCAATACAATAAGAGAGGTTATTTTATGTCTTATAGAAAGGCTTTTCCATATCTCTTTCATCGCTGCACCTTACCTGACTCTTGCAAATCTCTTACCAACAATTGACTGCCCTTCTTCGCTCAAGACAAATTCTATGAATTTTTTCGTCTCCCCTTCGGGATTTCCTTTGGTGATGATAAAGAGATCACCTTTCAGCCGGTAAAGACCCTTTTCAGTATTTGCAGGCGTTGGAGCAACGCCTGCAATAGTAAGTATTTTCACTTTTGAATCCTGTGCGAATATGCCCGGGGCAACACCTATAGCATCCGGAAACCGCTCGACATACTCTATAATTTCTTTGTCTGTCTTTACGATAATAGCCTTTTTTGCAACTGCGCCTTTTATTCCGAGGACCCTTCTGACAGGTTCATCCATATCCCTGCAGTGATCTCTGAAAATCAGTGCAATCGGCTTATCCCTCCCTCCGACTTGTTTCCAGTTTGTTATAAGACCGGTATGTATATCAGAAATCTGTTTCAGGGTAAGATTTTTTATGTGATTCTTGGGATTCACAATAACTGTCTTTATATCTACAGCAACCTTGTGTGAAATAAGATTATGCTTTTTTGAGATTTCAGTGTTTAAAGGACAGCAAATGCCCCCCATCTCATGCCTGCCTTTTACAACAACAGCAATGCCGTCAGCGCACCCTCCTCCCTTTACAAAAACATTTATCCCATATTTCTCCTGAAACGCCCTTGCCAGATCCTCAAGCGCACCGTGGGTAAGGATATGCGTTCCCTGATAGCCAATGTCAGCGGCATAAGAATGAGAAAATGCCGCAAAAAACAAGCATACAAAACCTAAAAATGAATTTTTGAGCAAATATATCATTGTTTTTATTATAATTACATAATGAAAAAAGGTATATACATACTCCCGAACAGCCTGACACTCTGCGGAATGTTCTTCGGGTTCTATTCGATACTTGCCGCATTGAAAGGAAGTTATGTCCACGCATCATGGGCAATTATCATTGCGAATGTTTTCGACGGCCTTGACGGATGGGTTGCGAGGCTCACCCACAGCACCACAAGGTTCGGGATTGAGCTTGATTCGTTGTCAGACCTCGTCGCATTCGGGGTTGCGCCTGCGATAATGGTATACAAATGGGCTCTTGCCCCTTTTGGCAGAATAGGTTTTGCCGTCGCGTTCCTTTTTATGGCATGCGGCGCACTCAGGCTCGCAAGGTATAATGTGCAGATGGGCTCGACTGAATCAAAGGCATTTACGGGAATGCCGATACCAGGCGCTGCATCGGTACTTGCTGCTCTTGTGATATTCTATTATGAAATATGGGAGGGTTTACCCGAGAAAAATATTCTTATTCTGCTCTTAACAATGTCTCTCGCATTTCTGATGGTCAGCACTCTGAGGTTCCATGGCTTGAAAGAGATAGACTTCAGCAGGAGAAAACCCTTCTGGATACTTGTCGCTTTTGTGATTGTTGTTGCCGTTATCGTTATCCATCCGCCGGTGTCGCTTTTTGTTTTTGCTATGATATATCTTGCCGGGGGAATCGCTGAAAACATCTATCTGTATTACAGAAAACAGAAACTTAAGGCAGCAGAGGCTAAGAGATGAGGATAATAAAAATTTTTGATACAACACTCCGTGACGGCGAGCAGTCGCCGGGCGCATCCATGAATGTGGATGAAAAAATCCAGGTTGCAAAGCAGCTTGTCAAACTCGGTGTTGATATCATAGAGGCTGGATTCCCTATAGCTTCTCCCGGGGACTTCGAAGCAGTAAAAAGAATCGCCAGCGAGATAAGGGGCGCAACCATAGCAGGCCTTGCAAGGGCAAAGGAAGAGGATATAAAGAGGGCATGGGAGGCGATAAAAGACGCCCCGAAAAAACGGATACATACATTCCATTCGACCTCTGATATACACCTCAAATATCAGTTCAGAGTCAGCCGCGAAGAGGCTCTGGGAAGATCCGTCGAAATGGTGAAACTTGCGCGCAGTCTTGTTGAAGACGTTGAATTCTCTCCGATGGATGCAACCAGGACAGATACCGCTTACCTGCTTGAAGTCGTTGAGGCTGTTATCGAAGCCGGGGCCGGGACTGTCAATATACCCGATACGGTCGGATATATCACCCCTTCCGAGTTCGGCACATTGATAAGTTCCATAAAAGAAAGGATCGGCGACAGGGCTGTTATCTCCGTTCATTGTCATGACGACCTCGGACTGTCTGTCGCAAATTCCCTTACAGCAGTTTTAAAAGGAGCCGGGCAGATAGAATGCACTATTAACGGCATAGGCGAAAGAGCGGGCAACTGCTCTATGGAAGAAGTCGTCATGGCGCTGAAAACCCGCAGGGAGTTCTTTAATGCCGACACGAACATTAATACGAAAGAGATCATACGCACAAGCAGGCTTGTCACGAGAATAACAGGCATACATGTCCAACCGAATAAAGCCATTGTAGGGGCGAATGCCTTTGCCCATGAGTCGGGCATCCATCAGGACGGGCTTCTCAAGGAAAAAATGACATACGAAATTATGCGTCCTGAAGATGTTGGACTTCAGCAGACAGAACTTGTTCTCGGGAAACATTCCGGAAGGCATGCCTTCAAAACAAGGCTGAAAGAACTCGGTTACGAGCTGAGTCCTGATGAAATAGAGACTGCTTTTATGAAATTCAAAAACCTTGCGGATCAGAAAAAATACATTTTCGATGAGGACATCGAAACGCTTATTTCCGAAGAGGTTTCAAAAGGATACGAACTTTACAGCCTTATAGACATGTCTACATCCGGCGGCATGAACCAGAAGCCGATGGCTACAGTAAAGCTTAAGGTCGGAGACAAGGTATTCGACAGGATGGAACACGGAGACGGCCCTGTTGATGCGACTTACAAGGCTATAGCTTCCATAACAGACACCAGGAGCAATCTGCTGAAATTTGAGGTTAAAAGCATTACAGGAGGAACGGATGCCCTGGGAGAAGTACTGGTCACACTTGAAGAAGACGGGAAAACAGTCCGTGGACACGGCGCCGATACAAATATCATAATAGCCGCTGCCAAAGCCTATCTGAACGCTCTTAACAAGCTTGCTGCAAGAAAGAGATAGAATTCCTCATATGCAGGGCAACGGCAAAGTCCGTCAAATCGCAGTTTAAAGGAATTGCTTCTACCGGCTGACAAACAAAAAAGGCGCTTTGACTTTACCGGGCCTCTCATAAATGCTGCTGGAAAATCTCTTTGATTTCGCTTATAATTGTGCTATCTCAAACCTTTTAAATCATTAATAGCTTGGAGGGGAAAATGCCAAAATCACTCGGAATTGACGAGCTTTACAAATGCTGTGACCCGAACATATTCAAATTCAAGACAACAGACGAACTTCCGGAATCAGTAGATACAATTGGACAGGAAAGGGCGCTCAGCGCTATAGATTTCGGACTGAATCTCGACAGCAGGGGATTCAATATCTTCATACTCGGTGAAAACGGCACAGGGAAACTGACCACAATCAAGTCGATCCTGAACAAGAAATCGGCTGAAGAACCAGTCCCGGATGACTGGTGCTACGTTTACAATTTCAAGGACCCTGATATCCCTCTTGCGATCTCATTACCTCCCGGCATTGCTTCAATTTTTTATAAAGACATGGAGGAACTTATAAGGATCCTGAAGGTTGAAATACCAAAGATATTCGAGTCAAAGGAATACGAAAAGCAGAGAAACAAAATATTGGAGGAGTTCCAGAAAAAACAGAAAGACCTGTTTTCATCTCTTGAAGAAGAAGCACTGGCAAAGGGGTTTTCAATAAGAAAGACGGTAAGCGGCCTCCTTATAGTTCCTGTAAAAAAGAGCGGAGAACCCCTAACCGAGGAGGAATACGCATCGCTTGATGAAAAAACCAGGAAAAAGATCGATGAAATAGGCAAGGCGCTTCAGGAAAAACTGAACGATGTTGCAAGGGAGGTCAGGGAAGGCGAAAAGAATGTCAAGGACATACTTTCAAAACTCGAAAAGGAAGCTGCTCTCGCAGCCGTAGGACATTTCATGGACGAGATGAAGAATAAATACAAGGATTCCGAAAAGATACTGGGATATCTTTCGGATGTTACAGAAGATGTGCTGGAGCATCTTGATGATTTCAAGGTTCAGGAAGAGCAGGCTCCGCCATTGCCGTTTATGAAAATGGCAAAATCAGAACCCACTTTTACGAGGTATACCGTAAACGTTATAGTCAACAACAAGGATGCGAAAGGCGCGCCGTGCGTATTCGAAAGCAACCCTGCATACTTCAATCTCTTCGGGAGGCTGGAGCATAAGTTCCAGTACGGCGTGGCAACGACCGATTTCTCCATGATAAAGGCCGGCTCCCTGCATAAAGCCAATGGCGGTTATATTGTTATTAACGCGCTTGATCTACTGAGAAACCTTTTCTCATATGATGCGCTGAAACGGGCGATCAGGAACAGGGAGATAAAGACAGAGGACATCTGGGAACAATACCGGTTAATATCAACAACAACATTAAGGCCGGAAGCCATACCCTTGAATGTCAAAGTAATACTCCTGGGCAATCCATATCTTTATTATCTTCTCTATAATCTTGACGAGGAGTACAGGGAATTATTCAAGGTTAAAGCTGATTTCGACAACCGTATGGAAAAGAACAATGAAACCATACAGAAATATGCTTCTTTTATAGCCAGCAGGTGCAAGCAGGGCAGCTATCTTCCTTTTGACAGGACAGGGGTCGCCAAAATAGTCGAATACGGCTCCAGGCTCGCCGGGCACCAGGAGAAATTATCTTCGAGGTTCAGCGACATCGCAGATGTCATCATGGAAGCCGATTACTGGGCAAAGAAATCCGGAGGCAGTATTGTAAAAGACGAACATGTGGAAAAAGCTCTGAACGAAAAAATATACAGGTCCAACAGGATAGAGGAACGTATGCAGGAAATGATTATCGAAGGCACAATTATTATTGATACAGAAGGTGAAAAGATCGGGCAGATAAACGGCCTCGCCGTCCTTGATATGGGAGATTACAGTTTCGGGAAACCCTCAAGGATAACAGCCAGAACATATGCCGGTAAAGGAGGGGTGATAAATATTGAGCGCGAGACAAAAATGAGCGGCAGAATACATGAAAAAGCCATCCTGATCATCACACATTACATCGGGAGCACCTACGCAAAGAAAAAACCCATCAGCTTCTCTGCCTCCATCACATTCGAGCAGCTCTATGATATGGTAGAAGGTGACAGTGCATCCTGCGCCGAGCTGTATGTTATACTCACCAGCCTTGCAGGAATTCCCCTCAAGCAGAACATCGCCATTACAGGATCAATGGACCAGAACGGCGATGTACAGCCCATAGGAGGGGTGAACGAAAAGATAGAAGGATTTTTCGATCTCTGCAAAATACGCGGACTGAACGGCACACACGGCGTAGTAATCCCGAGGAAGAACGTCCGCAACCTGATGATAAAAAAAGAGGTGGTGGATGCGGTAAAAGAAGGAAAATTCACAATTTATCCTATTGACAGGGTTGAAGAAGGGCTGGAAATATTCACGGGCCTTCCGGCCGGCCAGGTAAGGGAAGACGGGACATATCCTGAAGGGACAATAAACTATCTGGTGACTAAAAGGCTTGAAGAGATCTCCCAGGCCGTTAAAGAGAAAAAAGAGGAGCAGAAGGAAAAAGAAAAAGAAGAAAATGATAAATGAGGAACATACTCGCGCTTCTTCAATTTCTTCTGGTCGTTATTCTTACGCTGCCTTTAGCGCTTCTCCCGTATAGAATCTCGCTTGGAGCCGGCGGGGTCATGGGCTCCCTGCTTTTTTTTCTATGGAAAAGCAGGCGGATAACAGCCATCGAAAATATCAAAGGCGCCATCAGCAGGAATGCGGTCACAACAGATTCAACTCCTGAATCCATTGTCCGGCAGCTTTTCAGAAATCTCGGCAGATCATTTGCAGAAGTAACAAAAATTCATTACGGCCTGGGCAAAAGCGTAATCAAGAACGTGAAAATAGAAGGGGCCGGGAATTTCCATAGAGCCCATGCAAAGGGAAACGGGGTAATCCTTATTGCCGGACATTGCGGAAACTGGGAATTGATGGCTGTAGCTCTGTCGGTCAATTTAACCAGACTAAATGTTGTGGCGAGGCCTATCGATAACCCGTATTTCAACAGTGTTATCGAGAAGACAAGGAAGAAATACGGCAATAATGTAATTTATAAAAAAGGCGCCCTGAAAAAGATACTATCATTGTTAAAAAGAAATGAGACGGTCGGTATTTTGATGGACCAGAGCGTTATCAAAACAGAAGGTCTGATAACAGACTTCCTCGGGAAAAAAGATTATACAATGAAAACCCCGGCTCTAATAGCAAGAAAAACCAATTCACCGGTTCTGCCGATTTTCATCAGGAGGATAAAGGGAGGTCATATTATTGAAATAGGCAAGGAAATCGAACTTGACAGATCAGAAGATTCTGAAAAGGCTGTCCTGAATGATACCATCAGGTTTAACGGTTATATTGAAGAGTATATCAGGCAGAACCCCCATGAATGGCTCTGGATACACCGCAGATGGAAAAGGATAAACGATTAACAACAGGGATTATTCCCGGAGTAAATTTTTCCTGTCTTCGCCGGCTTTGAATTTTTTCACACAGGCAAACTGCCCGATTTTCAACATATCCGGGTCATGTGGATCCCTGCCCTGCCGTGCAACCGCATGTGATATATATTCTGACGATATAGTTCATACATGCATAATTTGATATAATTATTGCTATTATAAATCCTGAGCAGCTAATTTTAAATTTTTCTCCAGGGGGGTAATTGATGACTGAAAATCCTTTAAAAAAATTGAATGCGCTGGGCCAGAGCGTCTGGCTTGACTATCTGAGCAGGGGAATATTGCGTTCAGGCAAGCTCAAACGCATGGTTGTTGAAGACGGCATAAGCGGGGTGACCTCAAATCCGACGATATTCCAGAAAGCCATTTCAGGAAGCGCCGATTATGATCAGTCTCTCAAGTCCATGATCGCCGGGGGCATAAGGGATGAAAAAGAACTTTTTATCGGGCTCGCTGTTGATGATATATCAAATGCCGCTGATGTTTTATGGCCGGTATACGAAGCTACAAAAGGCCTGGACGGCTTTATAAGCATAGAGGTCTCCCCTGATCTTGCATACGATACCGAAAGTACGATTGCAGAGGCAACATTTCTTTTTAACAAAATAAACAGGAAGAATATCCTGATCAAGGTGCCGGCAACCAAAGAAGGGCTTCCGGCCATAGAGCATCTTATAAGCGAGGGGATTAATGTAAATGTAACCCTCCTTTTTTCAGTAAACCGATATATGGAAGTTGCCGGGGCCTATATCAAAGGCATCGAAAAGAGACTTTCGGAGAGGAAGCCCGTCGATGAGATAAACTCTGTCGCCAGTTTTTTTGTGAGCAGGGTTGATACTCTCGTTGACAGGCTTCTTGAAGACAGGCTTTCCGTTTCGTCTTCCGAAAAGGAAAAAGCGAGAATAAAAGGCCTCATGGGGAAGGCGGCTGCGACTAATGCTAAACTCGCATACCAAAAATATGAGGACATATTTCTATGCGGCAGGTTCCCTTCATTAAAGGAAAAAGGCGCCCGCATACAGAGGCTTTTATGGGGAAGCACAGGCACAAAGAATCCTGCTTACAGCGATATCAAATATATAGAGGAAATTATTGCTCCTGATACAGTGAATACATTGCCGGAGCCGACCATAGACGCCTTCAGAGACCATGGCAACCCGCGCATAACAATACATGAAGACATGGATGAAGCGGAATCCCTTTTTGATGAGCTTAGATCTCTGGACATAGACATCGAGCAGGTAGCGGGGCAACTGGAAAATGAAGGCGTAAAACTTTTCTCGGACTCTTTCTTTTCTCTCCTGAGGGAGATTGCGACGAAAAGAGACTTGTTTCTCTCGGAATTAAACCCCTGAAAGGATTACAGGCTATGCAGATAGGAATGTTCGGACTTGGAAGGATGGGGATGAACATGGCCGTGCGACTTCTTCGCGGCAGGCATAATGTTGTGGCCTATAACCGCTCACCTGAAAAAGTTGATGAAATCGTAAAAAAAGGCGCCAAAGGCGCGTACTCGATAGAAGAACTTGCGGGCAAGCTTAAGCCGCCAAGATATGTCTGGCTTATGCTGCCTGCCGGCAAACCTGTTGAGAATGCTATTACAGCATTAAGAGGCCTGCTTAAAAAAGGTGACATAATAATAGAGGGTGGAAACAGCTTCTACAAGGATGATATCCGCCGCGAACATGAACTGAGGGAGGCAGGGATTCACTATCTGGATGCTGGTGTCAGCGGTGGTATCGGGGGACTGAAGATCGGGTACTGCCTGATGGTGGGCGGAGACAAAAAGATTTTTAAACGGGTTGAACCGGCGCTGAAAACCCTTGCGTCGAAAGACGGCTATCTTTACTGCGGGCCCGCAGGCGCCGGACACTTCGTAAAAATGGTGCACAACGGCATCGAGTACGGCATGATGTCTGCATACGGAGAAGGGTTCGAGATATTGAAGGCATCGCCATACGGCAGCGGTATGGACTTTGCAAAAATCGCTCATTTATGGAACCAGGGCAGCGTTATAAGGTCATGGCTTCTTGAACTTGCAGAAGAGGCATTCAGAAAAGACCGCCGCCTTTCCGGACTCCGGGGTTATGTTGAGGATTCAGGCGAAGGAAGATGGACAATACAGCAGGCAATAGATACGGCGGTTCCCGCGCCTGTAATAACTTCCTCCCTCTTCCAGAGGTTCCGTTCACGGCAGCCGGAATCCTTTTCTGATAAATTGCTTGCTGCATTGAGAAGCGAGTTCGGGGGTCATGCCGTAAAAAAGAAAGGCAGGATATGAAATCGGATTTTGAGAGACTATCGGATGCTTCCGTATTAATAGAAAGAGACGGCCGCAAATGGAGGCCGCTCTGAAAGAAGAAATTCAGATCTTTCCTGATCTCGAATCATTAAGTCATAAGGCAGCGGCAATTTTTATCGGGACCGCGAAAGAATCAATAGCTGAAAACGGCAGATTCTCGGTCGTCATTTCCGGAGGGTCAACTCCTGCGAGACTCTTTTCCGTCCTCTGCGCAGATTACCGCAGCGAAGCCGTCTGGGAGGATACACATTTTTTCTGGGCGGATGAACGCTGTGTTCCCATAGAAAACAAAGAGAGCAATTTTGGCAATGCATACAGGCTGCTGCTCTCGAAAATTCCTGTTCATACAAAAAATATACACAGGATAAGGGGGGAGGATGATCCTGAAAAGGAAGCTTTGAGATATGAAACCGAAATCCGGGATTATTTCGGCAGAGAAAATCCGGCTGTATTTGATCTTGTTATCCTCGGCATGGGTGATGACGGTCATACGGCTTCCCTTTTTCCGGGTTCAAAATCAGTTAATGAGACTGAGAGGTTTGCGATCGCTGTTGATACAGACAGGCTGAAAAGCAGGAGGATAACCCTTACCCTCGCCGTTATAAACAAAGCCAGACACATTCTTTTCCTTGTCTCGGGCATCTCAAAATCCAATGCGCTCGCTGAAATTCAAGGGGAAAGCAAAACAAAAAAGATGTACCCCGCAGGGCTCGTAAATCCTGTGTCCGGCGCTGTCAACTGGCTGGTTGACGAAGAAGCTGCGATAAAGCTCAGGGAAAGAAATACGGGCAAAAATTGTTAACCTTTTAATATGATATCTTTAACCCTGTAGACCTGGTGGGGGAACAGATCCGGCGGGACTTTCTCCCTGCCTATTGCCTTGAACACTATATATCTTGCACATTCTGAATTGTCTCTCCTGCAGTATTTGCTTTTTGTCATCTCAGCTGTTGTCGGCGCATTGGCCATCTCGTCATTGAAAAAAACACACTTCTCTATAAGTTCGCATTCCGCCATTCTCCAAACCTTCTTCTCTGCTTGCAGGTTTCAAAAAAAAATCTTATCTTCAGGTCTCTTTTACAGAACCATATCCTAAATAAATTATACTTGCAATTTTACCTGTAATCAAATTCACCTCTTCCTGTCGATTAATTATGTTGATGAGGTATTCTGGCATCATAAGCAACCATTGGAACAGAGTTCGCTATGAATAAAGTAAAAATTCAGGGGTGATTTCCATATAAAAATAAAAAAGCCTTGAAGGGGACATTTTACCTTTGCAACTAATGGGGACATTTTCCTATTGTATTACGCCACTTAAAATATTTCTTGACAAATAATGATTATTATATAATAATTATTTTAATCAGGATTGGAGGATAGGTGAATAAATATAAAGATCTCGGGTTCAAACTAACCCCTCAGAGATTGGCGGTGCTAAATTATCTTGAGGGCAATAGATCTCATCCATCTGCAGAGGATGTCTATAAAAATGTATCAAAGAAATATCCAACGATGTCTTTTGCTACTGTGTATAGCACACTCGAGGCATTAAAGAAAAAAGGCAAGGTGCTTGAGCTGACAATAGACCCGGCAAGAAAGAGGTTCGACCCGAATACAGAGCCACATCATCACCTCATATGTGTTAAATGCCGTAGTATTGTAGATATACACAGGAAGTATTCTCTCGATATTCCTGCAAATGAGGCAGGAGGGTTTGAGATAGCCGGAAATCATATAGAGTTTTACGGCATATGCCCAAAATGTAAAAAGAAGGATCTTTAATTGAATAAGGATATGAAAAGAAGGGCTATAATTTTATCAACTCTGGTTTTGTCAGGCATTCTGATCATGGGCGCCTATCCTTATATAATTGCCGATAGGCCTTCGGCTAATTTCAAATGGATTCCTGAAAAAAAAGCTGAAAAATTGCCAGAAGTAGTTGCCGGCAATACACGCATAATACTATTTGAGTTTGTTCTTGAAAGAGATATATCAAAGGTGAATCTTGAAATAAAAGATGCGGAGTTGAGAAAAATGGGAGTTTTTATCTCTGATGAGACCGTTGCCGTAAAAGACGGCAAGGCGTCTTCTCAGGTATTCTTTAATCTCAAGGAAGGAACCCCTCCCAGGCGTTATGACCTTGAGATTATAGCTAAAGACGCTGCAACAGGAAAGGTTATCGGCAAAGGCATAATACCATTTGCGGTATATCCGTATTTCTATAACATATTAAAATGCTCTTGTTAAAAGGGGGTGGAATGGGATGGCTGTTTTTAAATGCAGCAAATGCGGTGCAACGAGCGAAGGAAGGTGCAAACCACAGAAGTGCCCGAAGTGCGGTGAAAAGGGCACGATGAGCAAAGCGTAGTTTTAGCTTTAACAGAAATTTTACGTGTCATTCTGAGGGACGAAGTCCCGATGAATCTAAAGAGGACTAAGAAAGATTCTTCGCTTCGCTCAGAATGACATGGCGGTATCTAACAATACTAAAACTCAGGAGGTATATTATGAGTGAAAATTGTTGCGGCTTGAGGGTTGGACAGGACGTGCCGGATTTTAAGTTTGAGACCTTTGAACCATCAAAGGGTGATTTTGGAGAAATCAGCATTGAGACACTCAAGGCAAATAAGAAGTGGGCAATACTCTTTTTCTATCCGGCAGACTTTACATTTGTCTGAGCAACTGAGTTTGCTGCCCTGGCAGAGCAGTACGAGAGATTCAAAAAGATGGGTGCAGAAGTTATAACAGTGAGCACAGACACAAAGTTCGTCCATCTTGCATGGCAGAGGGAAGAGAAGATGCTCAAGGATGTTAATTACCCGATGGGTTCCGATGCTACAGGAAATGTCTCAAGGATGTTCGGCGTATATGATGAGCAGACAGGGCTTGCATTGAGAGGGACATTTATAATCAGCCCTGAGGGCAAGCTCCTTAATTCAGAGGTTAATTACTACAATATGGGTAGAAACATCGATGAATTGATGAGGAAGTTCAAGGCAAATCTCCATCTCGCAAAGCATACAGATGAAGGCTGCCCATCGAAATGGAAAGAGGAAGGGGATAAGACGCTGAAGCCATCTGCAAAGATGGTAGGCAGGGTATTCGAGGCTATCAAGTAGAAAAGCTGCAGACTCTCTGTTATTATCTCTTTCCCCGCTGTCCAGCTTTGCGCCGAACTGACTTGTCACTGCTGAGACCGCAAGTCGCCCTGCACCGCCGCCGGAGAAACCTGCATCAAAATCATAACCTGTCATTATATCCTCCCGTTGACCTTATATATTCCGCCATTACAGTCCCAAATAATCTGAATTATTATAAGGAAGGCAGGGATGGGGAAGAAACTCTATGACGACACCTTGAAAAAAGAACCAATAATTGCAATTTAAAGACCCTGTGGGAGTGTTTTCAATAAAAGAGACTTGATCAAAAATCAGGTTAAACATTTAATTGTCCTGTCGATT
>JBFMDL010000030.1:0-29889 GCA_040753635.1 Nitrospirota bacterium
GGTAAAGTTGTTAATGCTTTGAGCATAGGCAACCATGAATTCCTCATTTCGTTCTTTCGCCTTATGGCCGAGAGGCTCAATAATTTGCGTATAAAGATTTTCATTGCCGGAAATCAACTCCCAAAATCTCTGGCCGCAGTATTTAAAATAATCACCTTTCTCGGGCTTATTGTAACGATCACTGTACAAATCATTCTTTTACATGTTTATATATTGCATTCTCAATTGCTGTGAACCAATCTATATAATCACCTATCGAGTCCTCCACTAAGGCAATCTCTTTATCTGTGAGATCGCGTTCAAGCACTTGATTGGCAACTTCTTGTATATCAGCAATATTAATCGAATAAACGATTCTCTTGTTGTTAGTCTTTTTCACTTTTTAAGCCTCCTAAAAAACACCCTCATTTTATATGTAAAAAACATTCTGTCGATGCCATCGAATTGCATTGTGATGCGGATAAATCTCACTTCTGCCCTGCAGATGTATTCGCCTATTTTTTTTCGCCAAAATTCGAATGAATTCATAGTCGCCAAGTTTCCCAAAATCTGATGGCAGAGAATAATATTGTGATGATACATTAATCATGTAGTTATCGAGCAATGTGAACCAACCAACATCGAAGGCCCAATGATGCAGGTGACAGAGCGCTAATCCATTCCAAATATCGTCACGCCCCATAGAATTATGAGGAACAATATGGGCAGCCTCAACCTCCCACGATAAAGAATCGGGCGAATTGATTATCATTCCACAAACAGCACATTTGTAACTGTACGCTTCGATGACTGCTTGACGAAAGCCTCTCATTCTTATGGTAGATTCTCTCGTAACTTTGCGAACTTTCTTTTCTTTGTCAAATGGATTGTAATTTTCAGGCCTCGGAGATTCGTTAAGCCTCTTTACAACTTTCTGAACTTCGAAAGACTTAATTGGTAAAACATTCTTTTTCGTCACAGGGATATTTGAAAGTCTTAGCGCCTCATCGAAGCCTTTCTCTGTTAGCATCCATTCCGTTTTCTTCGTGAGATTGTATGTCTGAGTTGGACGTGAAACCAATTTTTCTTTTGCCAAACTATCAGCTGCTCTAAAAAGCAATCTGTGCCAGAGCAGAGCTTTTTTAACGCGATTCTCCTTGCGGTATACAGTTTGCAAAAAGGCAGAGCGCTGCTCCTCGTTTAGTCCGAAGTCATCTGCTATTTCGTCGACGATTTCCTGTCCGGCGCCAAACTCTTTAATAACACCACCGTGTTTCAGCAACGCTCGTAGCAAAGCTTGCTCAACTTGTTTTCGGGGTGGCATTGCCAATCGCTCAAGCATTGCGCGTTCGTAACTCATCATCTTCTCTCCTTAGTGATTACCTTCAATATTGTTCCTTCTTATTCTTCTGCTATCAGCGTAAGGCGGGGATGTAACAATCAGGTCGATTGAATTTTCATCAAGGGTTTTTAAAACTTCTTTGCAATCTCCTAAAATTATTTTTGTATTTATTTTTCTCATAAGTTAAATCTTACTCCTCTATCCACGGATAAAAACCCTGCTCATCCGTAATCTTTAATCTCTCAACCATCCATTTTTTACCAATACCTTCAAGAAGGATTCCCGATTCTCCACAGCGAATCCGCCCGGGGCGGACAAACCAGAATGATAACCCTTGGGCACACATCGAACATCTCAATCTTTCGCTTCTTTATCCTTTCAATCGAAAACATCTTATTCCCAAAACTCTTTCAATCCAAGACTTATCTTTATCGCCTTATCAATCTCTGTAATTTTATGCGCTGGAAGTACGCCAGCAAGATTTTCAAGCCTCTCTTTATTAATGGTATATATCTGCCCAAGGTGAATAACAGATTCATGAGGAAGCCCGCTTTCCTTTGGTTTTATTAATACACCTACCGGTAATTCAGCAACTTTGAGGTTGCTTGTTATGGCAGCAACTATTGTAAGGCTCCCGACCTTATTGCCAATATCATTTTGAATGACAAGTGCTGGATGAGGCCCTTTCATTTCTCTGCCCCTTGATGGATTGAAATCAAGAAAATAAATCTCGCCTCTTTTAGGTTGTTTCATTTGTTTTTTGGTCTTTTTATAGTTTTATATTTTGCAGCTGGTTCCGCGCAGATACTTAAAAAATCTTCTGCAAGACGCTTGTCATCCTCTTCAATTGCCTTATAAATTTTCTCGGCTCTCTCAATAGCTTGTTTTTTTTTATAATCATTTACCAGTTTAGTGATAGCATCTCTGATAACCTCGCTCCGGCTCTTTTTCAAGCCCTTAGATATTCTGTCTATTTCTTCAACAAGCTCTACTGGAAAACTTATCCCAAGTTTTGCAACCGGCATTTATATCTCCTTGGTAATACTATTTTATGTGATTGAGAATACCACATGGAATACCATAATGCAATCGGAAAGTTAAGGTTTCATAGTTTTAATAGGGACACACCCCATTTTCAATCCTTCCCGCCTTCGAACTCCTTCTTCACTTTCTCAATCAAAAAAACTTTTAAAACTTCTCCGCCTTCTCATCTTCCTCAACGCATTTTAAAATCTTATATCTGCAATGGCTGGATGCCCTGTGATCGTGGATGTAGATCTTGTCATCCCAGATATTTCCGATGAAGTATGATGAACTTCCGCGGATATGAAGGACAAAATTCTGCTCGTTTATGAAAATGTCAAAGGAATCGCCGGTTTGTGATGTAAAATTGTAATTGCAGTTATTTGAATAACCGGGCGTATACTCCCTGTGCTTTTCATCGAAATCCCTGATAAATTCGTTATCGAGATGGCTGGTTATGTCGGTATTCCGTGATTCCAGGATGTCTGAAATTTTATAGAGCGAGGCGATTTTCCTGCCTGTGATCAGGCGATATGCGATGTACGCAATGTTGGCATGCAAATTATGATTGTTCATAAGTTCTTACCCCCTCATTCTTGAAATCAAACTGTTTTCCCCTGTTCAACAGCGCATTCGTCTATCCGGTAGTAGAAATGCGCTGACGCCCTGTGATCATATATGTAAATCTTGTCTTCAAGCACATTGCCGATGAAATATGCAGAACTGCCGTTTACATGGACAACAAAGGTGCTCTCTGTGATGAAGACCTCGATTGAATGACCGTTTTTGAAACTGTATTCATACATGCAGCCGCTGGCATAGCCCGGCACATAGTCTCTGTGTTTTTCATCAAACTCACTGAGCCCTTTTGCATCGGGCAGGCCGGCTATGTTGATGATCCTGGACTCTGAACAGTCATAAAGCGAAGCGATCTTCCTGCCTGAAATCAGGCGGCATACAATGTATGCAATGCAGGCGTGTATGTGAGAATTCAAATGCTTCCCGCCTCGCGACTATCTGATATTGGATACTGCTGCATATTCGCTGCCTTTACATTGCGGGCAGGGCGGCAATGTATGTGCATCATTGTCTATGCCGGCGCTTTTCCCGCATTTTGTGCAGATGTATAAGCCTTTACCAGGCTTTTCACCTGCGGTTACTATCTTTTTCCACTTCATTTAATGTACCAGCAGTTGCTGCATACTGTTTCGCTGTTATCCCGTTCAACGAGGCATCCCGATATCTTGTAATTGATGTGTACTGACTCCTCGTGGTCGAAGATATATATTGAGTCTCCCCTGACATTGCCGACAAAATAAAAAGAGCCGCCCCGGATATGCCCCATAAAGGAGTTGCCGTTGATCGAGAGTTCCATGGTAAGGCCGGAACCGCAGGGATACAGATATCTGCAGCCGCTCGAGTAACCCGGTATGTAATGCCGGTGTATATGATCGAACTCCTTTATGCAATCGACATAAGGAAGGCTTGAGATCTCTATATGCCGGCACTGGTTAAAATCGTAGAGAGAGGCGATTCTCTTGCCTGTAAGCAGACGGCCGACTATATATGCTATATATGCATGGGTATAGGATTTCATATGCCTTCCCCCTTACCCGCACTTCGTGAATCCGCAGTTGTGGCAGACCGCGCATCCCCCCTCGTGTTCGACCGCGCCGCCGCACTCAGGACAGGCGCCTATCAACATCGACACGCTGTGAGTCTTGCTGCCGTTTCCGTTGCCTTTTTCACCCCGCTCCATGTATTTTTCGAGGGCCTTTGCGATTGCATCCGAACATGAGGTTATCTTGCCCCCGTTTGCCCAGGTCTGGTTGTGGCATGTTATGCCCTTGAGCTGGCTTATGATGACATCAGGTTCGATATTCGAACGCAGGGCGAGGCTTACGAGTCTGCCTATAGCCTCTGCCTGGCTCGCTGCGCATCCTCCTGCCTTGCCCATATGGGTGAATAGTTCAAAGAGCTGTCCATTTTCGTCTTCATTAACGGTGACGTAAATTGTGCCGCACCCTGTCTTCATATTCCTCGTCTCGCCCTTGATGTTTTCGGGCCTCTTCCTCGGCACAATCTTCTGCTGCACCTGCTCTGTCTCCTGTTTCGCTGTCTTGCCTGTGGAGAGCACCTGCTCTTCCCTTGAGCCGTCGCGGTAGACAGTGACACCCTTGCAGTTGAGCTTGTATGCGAAAAGGTAAACATCCTCAACATCCTTGGGAGTTGCGTTGTGAGGGAAATTAACCGTCTTTGAGACGGCATTGTCCACATATTTCTGGAACGCTGCCTGCATCGCTATATGCTCCATGGGTGTTATGTCGTGAGCGGTCACAAACACTGCCTTGATGTCATCCGGTATTTCGTCAAAATCCTGTATCGAACCCTTCTCGGCTATCCTCTCCATGAGATCCCTTGACCAGAAGCCCCGCTCTTTTGCGACTTTCTCGAAATAAGGGTTCACTTCGATGAGTTTGGTGCCTTCCATGACGTTTCTTATGAACGAGACTGCAAAGAGCGGCTCTATGCCGGAAGAGCTTCCTGCTAATATGGAAAGGGTGCCTGTAGGCGCTATTGTTGTCACGGTGGCGTTCCTCGGTTTGATCTTACCGTCATAGATGCTTGCAGTATAATTGGGGAACACGCCGCGTTCTTCAGCGAGCGCAATGGATGCGTTCTTCGCCTCTCTTTGGATGAACCCCATCACCTCTTCAGCAAGCTGTATTGCAAGGTCGGAGTTATAAGGGATGCCCATCTGTATGAGCATGTCGGCCCAGCCCATCACGCCGAGGCCTATCTTCCTGTTAGACTTTGTCGTCTCCTCGATCTTTTTTAGAGGGTATTTGTTAACGTCTATGACATTGTCAAGGAAATGGACGGACTTCCATACAAGCCTCTTCAGCTTCTGGTAGTCTAATCTGCCGTCTGTCACCATCCTTGCCAGGTTTATTGAGCCGAGATTGCATGACTCATAGGGGAGCAGGGGCTGTTCGCCACACGGGTTTGTCGACTCAATATGCCCGATCTTCGGGGTAGGATTAGACATGTTTATCCTGTCGATGAAAACAATGCCCGGTTCCCCGTTCTTCCATGCATGATTCACTATCATGTTGAACACATCCTTCGCCTTGAGTCTCCTGACAACTTTTTTTGTCCTTGGGTTGATCAGGTCGTATTCACTGTCATCCTTGACAGCCTGCATGAAGCTGTCTGTAAGGGCGACCGAGATATTGAAGTTGTTGAAACGCGTGTTATTGTCTTTTGCCGTGATGAAACTCAGTATGTCGGGGTGGTCGATGCGCAGGATGCCCATGTTGGCGCCGCGTCTTGTACCCCCCTGCTTTACAGCCTCTGTAGCTGTATCAAACACTGTCATGAAAGATACCGGGCCTGATGATATCCCTTTTGTTGAGCCGACAATATCACCGCTGGGCCTGAGGTTCGAGAAACTGAATCCGGTGCCTCCTCCTGATTTGTGAATGATAGCCGTGTTTTTTACTGCCTCGAAGATGGATTCCATGGAATCATCCACCGGGAGCACAAAACAGGCGCTCAACTGGCCGAGTCTCCTTCCAGCGTTCATTATTGTAGGACTGTTGGGAAGGAAATCCAGAGACGTCATAACCGAGTAAAATTCTTCCTCAAGAAGCGCTACATCAGATTCTGATTTCCCGTACTTCAGGTCAGCAGATGCGATGGTCTTCGAGATCCTCCTGAAGAGTTCTTCAGAGGTTTCTACTACCTGTCCTTCTTCATTTTTTTTAAGATACCTCTTTTCAAGGACTTTTAGTGCATTCGGCGTGAAGCCGATTGCCGAAGAAAAACTTTTCATAAAACTCCTCCCCTTGTATTATTTATTGTGAACCATTTTTTTATATATTCTGAAAAGCTATCGGGAATCGGATATATATGTCTTTTATGCCCGGTCATAATAAAAAATTTTGAAAAAAATCACAATAATTTGTATGTTGATAGAGATTAAACCACAAGATATAGTAGATGTCAAGCTAAAAGTAAGGAATTTGAGAACTTTTTGATTTTAAAAAATAATTCCTGTGAATTGGATGTTTGTTAATTGTCAGTCAATTAATCCCGCAGATTTTGTATAATGGTCAGGTGGGAGAACGACATGAATTGAGGACAAAGATCGCTGTCATATTTGTGGTGATCCTGCTGATGCTGTCCGTAAGTACATATTTTTTCCTCAAGGAAGTGATGGTCGAAAAACCGATCATCTGCAAATACTGCCATTTTATAACTCCTTACTACAACAAGTGGGAGAGGTCCACCCACAACATGGTGCCGTGCCTGAAATGTCACGAGTACGGGCCTCTGAACGCCCTATCAGGGCAGTTGAGGTTCATTGCCGGCACATACAATCCGAGGCCGTTGACCAATGTGCCGGATTCCAACTGCCTTCAGTCAGGATGTCATGACAGGAGATTAATAGAATCAAAGGAGAGTTTTACAAGATGGAATATTGTTTTTGATCACAAGCCTCATTTTACAGAGCACCGCAGGGGAATAAATCTGCACTGCAGAAGCTGCCATTCTGATATTGTGCAGGGGGAGCACATGAAGGTATCCATGAATGTCTGTTTCCTTTGCCATTTGAACATTCAGGATGCCACCGAGCACAAAAAAAGGTGCACCGTGTGTCATAAGGAGCCTAAAAAGAATATAGAATACAGGGGGATCCGGTTCAATCATATGAAGCCGCTGGAGCAGGGATACCTCTGCATTAACTGCCATATATCCGTCAGGATAGGCGAAGGAGACGTTCCCAAAGAGAGGTGTTTTTTCTGTCATATCAACAGGACTGAAAAATACAGTGATGTTGAGTTTGTGCACCAGCAGCATGTAACGAGAAAACAGATTGACTGTTTCTTCTGCCATCAGTTTGTGGAGCACGGCAACATAAAGTTATCAAAGGATATCGAGAAAATAATAAAAGGCATCAAAAAGAATAATCAGAACAAACAAACTGGATCGCCAGAGACCTGTTATTATGAATATTCACCATGGGTATATCCACAGCTTGCTGCCGCATCAGGCTTTGACCGACATAAACAGGGAGATTAATCGAACAGTCCTGTCAGTACGTTGGCCTTTTCCTCTATATCCCTGGTCGCCTTTTCCTGGGCTTCCCTCAGTTTGTAAAGCTCATCGGCAATGCTTAATGAAGCAAGTATGGCCGCTTTCAGAGGGGTAATGTTGGGAGAATTACTGTGTACCTCTTTGAGTCTTTCATCAACAAAGGCGGCAAGTTTTATTATATAATCCTCAGGGGCATCGCCTTTTATTGTATATTTCTGTCCGAGTATGTTTACTTCAACACTTCCCATTTTTTTCTCAGAGTTCAAGGGTCTCCAGCTCGCTTAAAAGTTCCTCAACCTGGTTTTTGATCGAGGTTTTTTCTGACTTCAAAGCCTCTATCTCCTGGTTTTTCTCATTCAAGATGGCTTCGAGTTCTCTTATTTTTTTTTCAAGGGAGATTTTCTCTTCCTTCAGTGTCTTTACTCTCTCAACGGCGGTAGTAATTTTTTCTTCAAGATTTTTCAGCCTGTCCAAAGGTTTTACCTCCTTTTTAATATTAGAATGTTTGTTGTTAGATCCATGATGCAAGGAATCATCGTCGTCGAAAAGGGATTTCTTCCAGCCCATGGGTTAAAATACCAAATGCAAACCTTTAATGTCTACAGTATTTCATATTTCCAGGCGTCATAATATAATTTAAATAAACCTTAATGTTGCATAAACGGAAGGCAGAAGCGCTTCTAAAGCCTTGCAATGACAACGGGATTTAATATGATTCACATAAATGCAGACATAACCTTCGGTGCAATTCAGAAAATAGTCGGCAGGCCTCTATTGAGGGCCGTAATGTGTTGCAGGGCAAGGCTTTATCTTCGCCTCTGCCTTCCGAAGGATTTTTTGCAACTATAAGGTAAAGAAAGGAAAAGACCGGGAACTTGACATAAAACAGATAAAGAGGCATTATAAGTCAAGTAGTTTATAATTATTGCAACTAAAAGCCGGATGCAATAATGTATCGAGGGAACCTTTAAGCTGAATATGGAGGTTAAGATGGAAAAAAATAATTTCTGGTCATCGTATACAGCCGGCATCGGGCTCGGCTTGACCCTTCTTGCAACTTTCTATATTGTGGGATGGGGATTGGGGGCTTCGAGTGCATTTTCATTGTTGGCAGGCGTCGGCCTGGACAGGCTTAGCCATGAGTATGCGAAAAGTCTGGAATATTTTACCCAGTATCTGAATGTTGAGGCGCCGCTTATGAACTGGGTGCTGTTTGAGGTCGGAGGACTTTTTATCGGCGCACTGGCAGGCGCTCTGCTGAGCAGGAATTTCAGGTTCAGGTTCGACAAAGGCCGGGGCATGGGCAATAAAACAAGATTGATTACCTCATTTGCCGGCGGAGCACTAATCGGATTTTCAGGCAGGCTTGCAAGGGGTTGTACAAGCGGGGTAGCGCTATCTGGCGGCGCTCAGCTGGCGATATCAGGCTGGATTTTTGTTCTATCAATGTTTGTGAGCGGTTTTATTATGGCGGCTTTTTTCAGGAGGTTATGGTCATGACAGCGCCTTTAATTGTAAGTCAGAATGTGGGTCTTGTATTGGCTGTGTTGCTAGGGATTTTCTTCGGACTGTTCCTCGAAAGAGGAGGCCTCGGTAATCCTCACAAATTGACAGGGGTCTTTTACCTCAGAGATTTTACTGTGCCGAAGGTCATGTTCACAGCAATAATTGTTGCATGTTCAGGGTTATACCTGCTGTCAGACCTTAAGTTTCTTGATATAAGCAGGGTCTGGATAGTGCCTACTTTTTTCTGGCCGCAGCTCGCTGGAGGGGCTTTGTTCGGAATAGGCTTTGTCCTCAGCGGATACTGTCCAGGAACGGCTGTAGCAGGCATTGCATCAGGAAGACTGGATGCACTTGTGACAATAGCCGGCATCGGCGCAGGCTCTTTTTTGTTTGCAGTTTTGTATCCATATATTGAGGGGTTTTATAATTCCTCGGCTATGGGCGGCGTAACACTGCATGGACTGCTGAAAATAAACCATTGGGCTGTGATAGCCTTTTTGTATATATTTGCAGGAGGCATGTTCTATCTGATGGAAAGGTATGAGAGAAGAGGTTAAAGAGAGTTAGAATTTGCCGAGTATTATCCCCAGCCCTGTCTCTCCGCTGTCTTCAGATGAGTATTTTTTGTACTGGAAATATGATGTTATGACTTTCTTCACATAATTTCTGGTTTCAGGGTAGGGGATGTCCTCAATAAATTCATCAACAGATTTATAGTTGCCCTGCTGTTGCCATTTTCTTACAGCAAGTTCGCCTGCATTATAAGCGGCAAGGACATGCGCAAGTGAGTTAAACTCATTGAAGAGGGACTTCAGGTAATAAATCCCGATATGTATATTGATTTTAATATCATTTATTTGAGAAGTCCTGTTTAACCCGAGATTAAGCCCCTTGTTTAAACGGAAAGCTGTCCGGGGCATAAGCTGCATCAGCCCGAGTGCGCCGGCAGGCGACTTTGCGTCAGCGTCAAAACGGCTCTCTTCTCTTATCACCGAAAGAGCGACAAAAGGGTCAAGGCCGTATTTTTTAGAGATCTGCTCGACAGTGTCCCGGAATGCAAGGGGATACAGGAACCTGTGAAATTTTTCGGAATAGGGCATTTTCGTTACAAGTCCTACTGCACGCCTGAATTCTCCAAGCTCATGGAATTTCGAGATTATATATATCAACTCAAAGGGAGATTCAATGCTTTTTGACAGGCTTATCAATTCCATCACTGTCTCCTTAGGCATTTCCAGCGACTGGAGGGCTTCGACCCGTTCGAATTTCCGCGGCCTGTCACCCGGAAAATCAAAGACCGCGTCATTGAGCGAAATGGATTTGGCGATTTTCCCTCCGTTTCTTGCATAAGAAAGGGCATTATAGAAATTGGCGTCGGTTTTCCTGAGAGAGTTATAAAAGTCGTCAGCATTTTCACCTTTTGCTTCAGTGCTCCTGGCAAGCCAGTAAAGATATTTCGGGTCTTCATACAGTGAATAAAGTTCTGAGAAGGTTGCCGCTGCTTTTTCGTATTCACCGGAAATATAATAAGTCCATCCAATTCCCCACATGGCTTCCTCTTTTTCCGGCGGATAATCTTTAATGATACTGTTGTAGATTCTTAATGCGTTCTCAAAGTCTTTTTCCCTTCTCTTGTCGGAGGCAACAGCAAGAAGCAGGTACCCGGCCCTCATGTCGTTTGACGCCCTGAGTTCATCAAGCGCCGGTTCCAATCCCTCTTTATCGCCGGCCCTGTATAAGGAGCGGGCCTTATAATAAGTATCATTTATCCTGCCGTAGATCTCTGCTGCTTCCCTGTATTTTTTCTGCCTGAAGAGTGAAAGGCCGAGGTTCTTGAGAATCTCCTCCTTTTTCCGTCCGTCATCAATCAGCAGCGCCTTCCTCATGTCGTTCTCAGCCTCATTGAATTCATACCTGTTCATTAGATTTACAGCCCTTGCAACAAGGTCTTCAGAGCTGATATCCTGAGGGTCTGATTCATCATAGGCCGACTTTGACAAAGCCCCTGCTTTCAGATATATGTCCCTGAAGACTGATACTGCCTTTGCCTTTTCACCTGTTTCTTTCAGGAAGAGGCCGTACATATAACTTATCTCCTCATCTTCCGGATAATCCCTGACATAGGATTCGAAGAGTCTGGAAAGATTCTCGCCGGAAATTTCCTTTGTCTCCCTGATCTCAATGAACCTTGCCTTTTTTCTCAGGAGTGATGCAGGATATTTTTCGAGAAGGGTTCTGACCGCATCAAGAGATTTGTCGTGGTTCCCCATGCCGTGATATGCTTCGGAAAGATAAAATAGCGCATAGTCTTCAAGCAGACAGAACTCTTTGCCGGCAACGGACAGATTCCTGACCGCCTCGTCAAACCGGCCTTCTTCAAGAGCGGTTTTTCCTTTTTTGAAATATTTCTTGCCATCGACATCCCCGGGGATATCCTGGGCATATGAGATCTTAAAAGATAAAAAAAGGATTGCGAACAGCGCTGCAACAACATAAAAGATGCAGCGGCCGGGGTTTGACCGAAAATCGCGATTTGTGAAAATTCCCATGATCTTGCTGCCTGTTTATGATTTTAATTATATACAATTTAATGATAGACGAAACTCTTATTTTAGGCAATCTTTTCAGGCTGATATAAGGCAAACCGGTTCATATTCCGGATAGCATATTTTAACAGCGCTGTGGTATATTTTCACTATGATCAAAGACCTGAGACTCCACGGCGGTATCGGCCCTGTGGATTTTTTTGCATTTGCTGCAGGTGCAAGCGCCTATAACACATATTTCTACGAAGAAGAGCCATCTCGCATAAGATTTTTTTCAAGAGGCAATGAGTTTATTATTTCAAAAGACGGCATAAGGCACAAAGGTACGGGCGGCAGTTTTTGTGAATATATGTTTGGAGTGGAAAAGCCTCTTAAGGATATGGAAAAGATCAACATTCTGAACAGATTGATAATGTTCGGCGCTTTTATGGACAATAATGAACAGATTGTTTTTACAAATGAAACCGAAGGCTATGAAACTTTCTACCGCCTTTTTCTTCAGGGGCATGCTGTTACAAATTATTATTTCATGGTTTCATCCGAATTCAAGGAAGATTACAGGAAACGGCAGAAACAGATACTCAAGTCTGTGGGCAAATTCCTTAAGAGAACCAATTATCTGGCCGACAACATGGACACAGACCTGCTCGGCAATTTTTACTCGGAACTGAACGAGCAGAAGTCGATACTCTTTATCTTCAAGCTGATTAATAGGGGAAACGAGGAGTATTACAGAGCCTTCCTGAATTTTTATTCAAAAAACAGGGAACTGAGCCCGCAGGAAGACCTTTATCTGGAAGAGATCGTTTCAAGGAACAATATCGACAATTACCAGCAGGAACGGATGAAGATCGATATTATGTACAGACACCCGGATAACAGGGTTGTCGTAGACGAGTACAGAGATATTCTTATAAAGGGACTCACTAAAGACTCGCTTCATCCTTCCGACTATGCGAGGCTGAACAGGCTGAGGACTTTGAGCATAAGGAATAATATCCCGGTGGTTCTGTTTGATACGCTCGATGAACTCATGTTGAAGGACAGGAAGGTCCAGGAGACCGAGGAACATGAATACCTTAAAGACGCACGGGCAATACTCGAAAATCTTTTCTTCAAGGAATCTTCCCTTAAACAGCATATCATCAAGGAGGACATCGTGCGTCTGATAAAGGCGAAACACATGGCGCATTCCCAGAACGACAGGGGCTTTGAGCAGATCCTTCTTGATATAGGGAGGGCGTGCGATGAGCTTTCGATGGAGACGGACGATTTCAGCATATTCGAAGAGTTCAGTTCCATTGTCACCTATTTTGACAGATATGACAACGTATATTCACTGCTCAGCCAACTGGCATTCATGAAGAACATTGACTTCAGGGAAGAATCTCTGAGGAGCCTTATAGGCAACAAGAAGGCGTTTGATGAACTTGATAAAGGCCTCTTTAAATCTCTTTTTACAGGCCTTATAGAAAACAAATATATAACAGCCTACGGGAAGAGAAAGGTAAAACTGGTTCTGAAGGGACTTGAGAGCATCCAGCATGGAGAGGCATCTTATAAGGATGTAATAGGCGAACTTAGAGAACTGAAAGAAGAAGAGCATCTGTACCATGAAATACACACGGCATTGAAGGAAAGGATGAGGAGTTTCTTCCCTGGTCTCGAGACAAAGGAAGTGAGAAAACAGATAAGGACCGACATCGCAAGAGAACTGTCAAACAGGGGCGTTACCGCCAAAATACCAGCAAAGCTTTTTGAAAAGGTATTTCTTGACTTGCGCAAGGAATCCGTTTATCTGAACCAGATATTTCCAAGGATAATCCAGGATATGGATACCGCATTAAGGGAAGATTTCCTTGAAAACAGCGGCCTCGACCGTTTTTATATAGAATCGCTTGAGCAGGAATCTTTCGAGGAGTCAGGACTCAATATGGAGCTTCTTGATAGAATCAGGGAAGGGAAAGATATGTCAAATATTGGAGGCGGCGAGCGGATTTGAACCGCTGCATAAAGGTTTTGCAGACCTCTCCCTTAGCCACTTGGGTACGCCGCCATTCTATTAAGTAACAAGTGAAGAGTAACGAGTCTTGCATTTATAACTTGTTACGTGTTACTCGTTACTGTTTTTTTATGGAGCGGGAAACGGGGCTCGAACCCGCGACCCCAACCTTGGCAAGGTTGTGCTCTACCAACTGAGCTATTCCCGCATTGCAAAATAAAATATTAAGAGCCGTAAACCTGTTTTCTGTTAACTCTTAACTTATTCCCGGCTAATAAGCTATAATTAGTTAATTTTACATACTAATTTAAAAAGGAAAATTTTGTCAATATGACTTTCCCTGATTTTGAGACATTCAGAAAATTATCTGAAAAAGGCAATTTGATTCCTGTATACAAGGAGATTCTCGCAGATACTGACACCCCTGTCACAGCATTTCTAAAGCTCGGCGGCGCTCCTTCTTTTCTTCTTGAAAGCGTTGAAGGAGGGGAAAAATGGGCGAGGTATTCTTTTCTGGGTGCGCGACCTTCAAAGATATTGAAAGGCAGGGGTAAAAATGTGGTGATCATAAATGGTGAAAAACCTCCGCAATCTTTTGAGTCTGAGAACCCTTTTGATTTAATAAAGAAAGAGATATCGAAGTTTAAGCCTGTAGAGGTCGAAGGGCTCCCGAGATTCTATGGCGGCCTGGTGGGTTACATAGGATATGACATGGTAAGATTTTTCGAGACTATACCCGAAAGCAGCAAAGACGGAGTGGATCTCCCTGATTTTTTCTTTATGCTGACGGATACGATAGTTATCTTCGACAACCTTAAACAGAAGATCAAGGTTGTATCCAATGCGCATCTTGAAGGAACAGAGACAGAAGATGCCTATAAGGAAGCTGTGCTCAAGATCGATGACATTATATCGAGACTCAGGACGCCTTTTCTTATTGAAGAATCCGGATATCCAAACAGGACAGACGGCTTCAAATCCAACTTTTCCAGAGAGGATTTTCTGTCCGGTGTGGAGAAATGCAAGGAATATGTTATGGCAGGAGATGTTGTCCAGGTGGTGCTGTCACAGAGATTCGAACGTTCAACTTCGGTAGAGCCGTTTAATATATACAGGGCGCTGCGCGTTATCAACCCTTCACCTTACATGTACTATATCGACATAGGCGAAGCCAGAATAGCAGGCTCTTCTCCTGAGATACTTGTGAGGGTTGAGGGCGACAAGATAGTGCTCCGTCCTATTGCCGGCACAAGAAAGAGAGGTGAGGCGGAGGAAATTGACAAGGCGCTCGAGGATGAGTTGAAAAAAGATCCGAAAGAGATCGCAGAGCATATAATGCTGGTTGATCTGGGCAGAAACGATGTCGGCAGGGTTGCAAGAACAGGGACTGTCAAAGTCACTGAATTGATGTCCGTCGAGAAGTACAGCCATGTAATGCATCTTGTCTCGAATGTCGAAGGGGACATTAGAGACGGACTCGATGCGTTCGATGTGCTTGCAGCCTGTTTTCCTGCGGGCACAGTAACAGGCGCACCAAAGGTCAGGGCGATGGAGATAATAGAGGAACTCGAACCTACAAGGAGAGGACCTTATTCAGGGGCTGTCGGATATTTCAGTTATTCCGGCAATATGGATACATGCATTACAATCAGGACACTAATAATAAAGGACAGCAAGGTATATGTTCAGGCCGGCGCTGGTATAGTTGCCGATTCAGAACCTGAGAAGGAATACATGGAGACTGTCAACAAGGCAAAAGGTATGATGAAGGCCGTGGATATGGCTGAGGAAGGGCTGGTTTGAGAATGAAGTCGTTTAATGTTATTTATCCGTAAAGGAAACATTTTATGTTGTTAATGATCGACAATTATGATTCATTCACCTACAATCTCGTCCAGTATCTCGGAGAGCTCGGAGAAGATATCCGGGTATTCAGGAACGACAGGATCACCATAAAAGAGATAGAAAAGATCGGGCCGGACAGGATCGTGATTTCCCCCGGGCCGTGCACGCCCAGAGAGGCGGGGATATCAGTCGATGTAATAAAGCATTTTGCAGGAAGGATGCCTATCCTCGGGGTATGTCTCGGACATCAGTCGATCGGCGCGGCTTTTGGCGGCGAGATTATACGCGCACCGAGGCTGATGCACGGGAAGACATCGATGATACACCATGACGGCAAAACAGTATTCAAGGGTCTTCCGAATCCATTTGAGGCGACAAGATACCATTCACTGGTGATAAGGAAGGAGACCATGCCCGGCTGTCTTGAGATAACAGCATGGACTGATGCAGGTGAGATTATGGGAGTGAGGCACAGGGAATTCATCATCGAAGGGGTGCAGTTCCATCCTGAGTCCATACTGACTGTCGTCGGGAAAGACCTCTTGAGGAATTTCTTGAGACTGAAATAGATATAGAAGGAATATCCCGTCCGGATAAATCCCGTGTTAGATTGAAAATTGAGTTTTTTTCATCCCCGTTGCATTGAGCCGGGATTGCCCGGCAGGAGAAATCACGTCAGAAGCCCTGTTACCCTTACTATCTCATCAAATGTGGTTATGCCTTTCAATAATATACGTATCGCATTTTCCCTCAGGGTTGTGAAACCCTCGCCTCTTGCGATCAGTTTCAGGTTGCCCGGGGTAGCCTTGGTCTCGATCGCCGCCCTTATCTTGTCGGTTATTTCCATGACCTCAAAAACCCCTGTCCTTCCGAGATAACCTGTTCCCCTGCATTGCGGACAGCCTGCGCCGATAGCGACATCAATGTTTTTTGCCTTGTCATAATTTAGTCCGAGTATCCTGCACTCATCCTCTGAAAGATGATACCATTCAGCACAGTATTGGCAGACTTTTCTTACAAGCCTCTGGGCTATAACGCCCACAAGTGTGGAGTTTATCAGGAAGGGCTGTATCCCGAGATCAAGCAGCCTGGTAACAGTGCTCGGCGCGTCATTTGTATGCAGCGTGGACATGACAAGGTGTCCTGTAAGCGCCGCCTGTATGGCATTGTCAGCGGTCTCAAAGTCCCTTATCTCCCCGACCATGATGATATCAGGGTCCTGTCTGAGTATTGTCCTGAGAGAACTTGCAAAGGTCACCCCGATCTGGGGCTGGATGGATGTCTGGTTGAATTCCTCATATATCATCTCTATCGGGTCTTCTATGGTGGTAAGGTTCACCTCGGGATTCGAAAGGGTCTTCAATGCGGAATAAAGTGTCGTTGTTTTCCCGCTCCCGGTAGGGCCTGTAACCAGTATAAGCCCGTAAGGAGATGAGATAAAAGACCTGAATAGATCCAGTTCCCTCTTTAAAAAACCGAGTTTTTCGATCTCCTGCATAAGTATATTCGGGTCGAATATTCTTATCACGACCTTTTCCCCGAAAGCGATGGGAAGAGTCGATACGCGAAGCTCTATTTCTTTGCCGTCCTGGTCGGTTTTAATCCTGCCGTCCTGAGGCCTTCTTTTCTCGGCGATGTCCATGCGTGACAGTGTCTTTATGCGTGAGACAAATGCGGGATGTACTGCCTTGGGCATCTTGTGGATGTTGTGCAATACCCCGTCAATTCTCAAGCGGATAAGGCCGTATTCCCTTTTGGGTTCGATATGTATGTCTGATGCGCGCTGGGAGTAGGCATAATGAAGAAGGTATTCGACGGCGTCTATGATATGCTGGTCGGTAGCGCCGAGTTCAGCGACTGATTTGAGTTTTACGTACTGCTCAAGATTGCCGAGGTCTATCTGGGAAGAGAGTTCGAGATTGGCTGCTGCTATGGAGGATTTAAAACCGTAGAATTCCGTTATTATCTTCATTATGTCCTGTTTTGTAGAGATGACCATCTCTACTTCATATCCTTTGGACTGTTTTATTCCATCCATACCTTCACGTTCAAAAGGATTTGAAGTTGCCACGGTCAGGGTATTTCCGGAGAGTCTGATCGGCACAATCTGATATTTAACGGCATATGGCCTTGAGATGATCCTGGTCACGACATCGGAGTCGAGCTTGAGGGGGTCTATCTTCATGAAAGGCAGGCCGAAATGCTTTGCAACCTCCTTCATGATAATTTCGTCGGTCAGATATTCTGAATTGTTGCCCTGGATCTTTAATTTGAGCGAATCAATGACATCAATTATCGAGATGTCAGGCTGCATATGCCTGCTCTTCTTTAAGGTTTTACCTTTTGATTTAATAAGACGGGCAACAAAAAGATCTTCTTTTGACAGGATTTCTTCCACCTGATTTTCCGGTAAAAGCCCTGCTGAAGAAATAATCCTCAATACGGATTTCTTTGTCTTTTCATTCATATACGTATGCTTAATAATACCATATGAGAACAAACTGCTTGAAAGATATTATTTTTAAGGGATAATCTCAAAAATTTCCCGGATATGAGGATAGGATATTTTTCCATCGTCTATTAGGAAATTATGCCGATTGCGGCAAAGGTCTGAAGCCTGCTATTCTTAAATCAGAGATTAATGCTTGATATTAATATGAAAAAAACCGGAATGGAAAAATAAATTTAACTTGACATAATTTAATAAATTAGTGATTCTAAATTTAGATAAACTATTAATCATCTTTTTGAGAAAGGAGGTGAAAAATAAGGTATTTTCTTAACAAGCTGTAAAAAATCCAAGAAAAGGAGGAAAAAAAATGTTTGAAGAAAGCACTGAATGCAACGCAGGAAAAGGCACATTGCTTGTTGTTCTGGGCCCTATATTCGGCATGCTATATGTTGTTCTTTTGCCTTTGATCGCGCTTATGACTCTTTTGCTTGCATTGCCAGGGTATGCGAGTGCAAAAAAAGGGACTGTTCTGGACAATTCCCCCATGTGCATGACCTGTCATTCTTCGCAGGGACTGACCAAGGTCTTTAAAAACAATGAAAAACTTTCTGTTTTTGTCAATGCCGACGATTTCAAAAATACTGTCCACAGCTTCCTTAACTGCACCGACTGCCATCAGAAGATATCCATGGCAACTCACCCCGGCAGGACATTTGACAGCAGAAGCGCTTTTACCCTTGAATCCTCGAATGCCTGCAGAACATGCCATACAGACACCCAGTTAAAAGCAAAGCCGATCCATGCTTATCTGACGAACAAGTCAAATGGTCCGCCGTGTATCGAGTGTCATGGCGCTCACAATGTGAAGCGCATTTCCGAATGGAGACCCGCCACAGCCGACAATCAGTACTGCCTTACATGCCACAAGCAAAAAATGAAAAAGACTTTTACCAATGGGGAGACAATATCGCTCTATATAGATCAGTCGCTATTGAGCGGTTCTGTGCATAATAAACATGCCTGTTCCGACTGCCATACTGAATTTTCGAGGAAATCCCATCCTGTAACAAAATTCAATAACACCAGGGAACACTCAATCGCGGTGTCGGAGGTCTGCAAAAAATGCCATTCAGACAAATACACTGCTGTCAGGGAAAGCATCCATTACAAGATGATAAGCGAGGGCAACCTTAAGGCGCCTGTATGCACAGACTGCCACGGATTTCACTCGGTAGACCATAAGGCGACGTATGATACCTTGAGCGGTGTGCCGTGCAGGAAATGTCATGATGATATTTTCAGGGTATATTCAAAGAGCGTTCATGGCATGGCAAGGGCAAATGGTGTGCATAAGGCCCCGTTGTGCTCTTCGTGCCATTTTGCACATGAAGTTAAGGTTACAGCAATGACTGAAAAGATAAAAAGTGCATGTCTCGGCTGTCACAAGGAAGCCGAAGCCGCCCATGAGAAGTGGCTGCCGAATGCGGGACTTCATCTGAGCGCGGTCGCATGTGCGGCATGCCATTCTCCGAACTCCGGAAGGGGAATTTATCTGAGACTTTATGATGAGAACACAGGCAAACCGTTCACTGAAGAACAGATAGTAAACCTTCTCGGTATCGGATATGAAAATCTGTCACAGAGGATTGATGCCCATGGTGACGGCATCGACTCGTATGAACTCTGGGATATAGTCAAGCAGTTAAATGCAAGAGGAGCTGATGCCAGGTTGACCTTTCTTGGAAGGATGGATGTCAGCACAGGTTCGGAAGCCCACCAGCTCTCACTTAAGAAGAATGCGGTGAGAGAATGCGAAAGCTGTCACAGGTCGAACTCCGACTTTTTCAAGAGTGTCACCGTTGCGGTGGTTAAAGCCGACGGCAGGATAACGCGTTATAACGCAAAGCCCGAGGTTCTGGGATCAATGGTTTCCCTGCTGTCATTAAAGCAGTTCTACGTTCTCGGAAGCACAAGGCTCAAGATCCTTGACTGGATCGGGATTGCCATGGTCCTTGGCGGCATTTCGGTCCCGATTGCACATATTACCTTTAGAATACTGACTTCACCGATAAGGGAAGCGAAAAGACTCAACAAGCTTAGAAAGGAGGGAAAAAGATGAAAAAGATATATCTTCATCCGCTGCCGGTCAGGATATGGCACTGGATAAATGCTGTAAGCTTTATAGTCCTGATTGTTACAGGTCTGCAGATAAGATATCGTGAGATTCTGGGACTGATGAAATTTGAGACAGCGGTCGACATCCACAACATATTCGGGTTCATACTCATTTTCAACTTCTTCATATGGCTCATCTTCTATATCATTACAGGGAAGATAAGGATATACATCCCTCCTCTGAGTCTGAAGAAATTTATTATGGGCTGCATAAACCAGGCCAGATACTACGGTTACGGCATTTTTATGGGAGACCCCAATCCGCATCATGCCACCCCGGACAATAAATTCAACCCCATGCAGCAGATGGCTTATCTTTCCATAATGCTGCTCCTCATACCGTTACAGTTAATCACCGGGTTGCTGCTCTGGGATGTCAAGATGTTCGCTAAATGGATTAACCTTGCCGGTGGAATAAAGATAGTGGATACAATACATGTGTTCCTGTTTTTATTTTTCACCTCTTTCATTTTCGTTCACGTCTATCTCGCAACGCTGGGACATACTGCTACAGCGCATATCAAAGCGATGTTCACAGGATTTGAAGAAGTGGAGGAGCACGGACACTGATAGGAAAAGGCAGGGGCGGGACATTGCCTGCCCCTGCCTTTATAATGAATTCGAGACTTTCTTGATCTCTTCCAGTTTTTTCAGCGCCCTGCCCGAGTCAATGGAATCCCTTACTATCTCAAATGCCTCCATAAGGTCGGATGTTCTCCCTGAGACTACAAGCGCTGCTGCTGCATTTATCAGTACAATATCGCGTTTGACGCCTTTTTCTCCGTTGAAGATCTGAATGATTATCCCGGCATTGTTCTCCTTATCACCGCCGATCAGGTCGTCCTTTCTGCCGCGTTCGAGTCCGAAGTCCTCAGGGGAAAGATACATATTTTCGACCCTTCCATTAATAAATCTCGATATCTTTGTCCCGTTTGTAATAGTGATTTCATCGAGACCGTCTTCGCCGTGTACGACCATTGCGTCTTCAGCCCCGAGATTGCCCAGCACCAGCGCCAGAGGTTCGGTAAGCTTGCTTGAGAATACCCCAAGGATCTGCCTCTTTGCACCGGCAGGATTGGTTAAAGGACCGAGTATGTTAAAAATCGTTCTGATCCCCATCTCGCGTCTCGGGCCGATCGCATATTTCATTGCCGGATGAAACATCGGGGCAAAGAGGAATCCGAAACCTGTATCAAAGATGCATTTTTCGACCTTTTCAGGAGAAAGGTCTATTTTTATGCCGAGAGATTCGAGAACATCAGCGCTTCCGGCCTGGCTCGAGACAGCCCTGTTGCCGTGTTTTGCAACCGGAATGCCTGCTGCTGCCACGACTATTGCCGTTGTTGTGGATATGTTGAATGTATGAGACATATCTCCGCCTGTGCCGCAGGTATCCAGGACCCCTTCAGGGGCTTTTATGGTGGCTGCCTTATCCCTCATTATCCGGGCAGCGCCTGTTATCTCTTCAACCGTTTCGCCCTTTATCCTGAGCGCGGTCAGAAAAGCTCCGATCTGCGCTTCAGTGGCCCTGCCCTCCATTATCTCTTTCATGCACTCGACCATCTCGGATTCCGAGAGGTTGATGCCGCTGACCAGCAGATTTATAGCCTCTTTTATCATGGGATTCCCTTCCTGTAAAAATTATGCTTTAGCCCGGATTATTCATGAATGTGCGGCGGGATAGAGGCTCCTCTCTCATTCTCGCTGCGCTCCGAGGCTTTTGCCTCTTTTTTTCTATAAACACACTGTCGGACTATCGGCAAAAAAAACCGCTCGGAACCTCTATCCCGCCTTGTTCCAGAACCTTACATCTGAAATTTATGAATAATCTAAGTTAGATTTTAACATAATATTATTGAAAAATTTGACAGATAAAAAAACGGCTGCGGTAAAATTATTTCTCTTCTTTCGGAGGTATCTGATCATCTTTCTGTTCAACCGGCTTTTTCCCCTGCTGGGGCTGATTATCTTTTTTTGCGACATCCCCGACGCCGTTTTCTTCAGCCGGATCAGCCAGAGAAATACTTAATACAGTATCTGCATAAGCTGAAGACAGATGCTGCAGGTTTGTAATGCCCGCTGTTTTGGACAATACATACTGTGACGCCGCCTGTAAATTTATCTTCTCGTCATCTAAAAATTTTGGAGCGGCCTTTTCAGATATGTCAGCCGGAGAAAACGATGAAATCTCGGGAACAATGAAATAATTGTACGCAAAAGAATAATTGGAAAGATAGTTATAAAACTCCTCCTGACATCTCCCCACATAACCGCCTCCGATGAGCACAGACTTCGCTCCCGCCCTGCCGAGAAATGATAAGAGCATCACAAGATCATTAACAAGCAGTTTCCCGCTTGTAGGGGAGTCGGATTCGATATATAAGGCTGATTCAAAACCGTTCGTGATTTCATTTATATATCTTGCATATTCATCCATTTCCGAACTGTAGGCATAACTCGGATGATTCTGGTAATTCCTCGGAAGAACCAATATCAGGAGTTTCCCCTCAGTGGTGATATACTCAATAAAATTTCTTTCATTTTTTTGCTGTTTCTGAACGATTTTTATAACCGGATTTTCATAATTCTCATTGACGAAAATATCGACAATATTGAAGCCCAGATTTTCCGGTGTCCTGTTGATTACCGGCTTTTTGTTATGGAAAAATACATAATAAGAAGGATGCACAATGATATAAACATTGCCGTTATCAAGAAACTTTGAATAATATGAATATTTATCATGAGGTATGTCGTTTATTTTTTTTATTCCCAGTTTGCTGTAAGCCCATTCTATCCAGTAAGGATTTCTTTCAATATCCTGATTCCTTTTATCAGCTGCTTCCATAATACCCCTGGCATATAAAACCTGTTTCTCCGACCTGTCGTTGATGATGTTGTGGACAACAGGTGTCTGCTCCAGGGGCTGAGAGGTCTGCCTGACAGTACAGCCGGCTGTTAAAAAGACTGCAAGTATTAAAATCATATAATTGTTAACGGCCATAAACAGGATATTAGTAAATAAAATTTATCATTGCTGTCCAAAATAATTTAAAAAATGGCTGGATGCCGGATAAACACAATAACGACACCTTATAAAATTAATCCACGTCATAATATTCTTATAAGGATAATACAGAGTAGTCTTGATTACATTTAATATCAAAACGAGGTTCAACATCTTAATATCATGTCGATTTATTGTGTTTATGAGATGTTCAGCCATTTCGTACTCTTATTCTGGACAGATATGAAAATTTATATATTTTACAAGGCACAATAACCATAATACAAGCTTTAATCACCGGGGATTTTATATTCTTGCTGAAAAGACGGAATATAGTGCAAAATATCAGACAAATCCCGTGAGAAGCCGGACAGGATTTTTAAAAATCCCGGAAAGGCAAGGGTTTTTCTAACGGGATAAATTTAATCATGGAGAGAGCATGTCAGTGCGCGTAGGGGTAATTGGCGTGGGCTATTTAGGCCGGCATCATGCAAGAATTTATTCTGAACTCGAAGATGCGGAGCTTGTTGCCGTCGCTGATGTCGACAACCGAAAGGCAGAAGAGATCGCAAAGACCTATGGATGCAGATCTTTTTCCGCCTATTCCGATGTTATCGCAGATACAGATGCGCTGAGCATAGTGACCCCGACGACAACACATTATAGCATCGCGATGGACTGTCTCAGGGCGGGCAGGGATATTTTAATAGAAAAACCCATAACAGAGAACATTATTGAGGCGGGAGATATTATCAAAGAGGCTGAGAAAAAAGGGCTTATCATACAGGTCGGACATCTTGAAAGATATAATCCCGCCATACAGGCTGCCGAAGGGATGATAAATGAACCGAGATTCATAGAGTCAGAACGGCTTTCACCCTTTCTGGGGAGAGGGACAGATGTGGATGTTACCCTTGATCTCATGATACACGACATAGATATAGTTATGAGCATAGTGAAATCAGGACTTAAAGATATAAAGGCGATAGGAGAGGCTGTGCTTACGGAAAAGATTGACGTTGCCAAGGCATGGCTTGAATTCGAAAATGGATGCAAAGCGTTGATTACAGCCAGCAGGCTTTCCCCTGAAAAACAAAGGAGACTGAGGATTTTCCAGAAGGATGCTTATATATCCATTGATTATCAGAGCCAGGAGGTAAGGCGATATTTCAAGACAGCCTCAGATATATCTTTTGATGTGATAAAACCCGAAAATAAGGAGCCTCTGAAAGAGGAATTAAAGGACTTTATTTATTGTGTTAAAAACAGAAAAAGGCCCAAAGTTTCCGGCGTCGAGGCAAGGGATGCGCTGGATGTCACCCTCAGGATAACCGGATTACTGAAAGACTCGCTATAGATTCAACAGGAAATTTCATGGACTTATATAATACTTACTTATGCGGCGGGAATATCTCCATGAGATTTCCTGTTTTGATCCAAAAAATAAATTAAACGGAGATATTTTATTATGATTCCAATGGTCGATCTTAAAAAGCAGTTTAATGACATAAAGGAAGAGGTCTTTGAAGTTCTGACAGAGATACTCGAGAGCTCACAGTATATACTGGGACCGAAAGTTTCAGAGCTGGAGAAAAAGATAGCCGGATATCATGGGGTCCCGGAGGCGATAGGGGTCGCCTCCGGAACCGATGCGCTCCATCTCGCTGTCGAGGCCCTTGGCATTGGGGAAGGTGATGAAGTCATAACAACGCCGTTTACTTTTTTTGCCACTGCGGAAGCAGTGCTGTATACAGGAGCAACACCTGTATTTGTAGATATACGGCATGACACCATGAACATGGACCCTGACAGGATTGAGGCCGTAATAACGGAGAAGACAAAGGCGATACTCCCCGTGCATATATTCGGTCACCCTGCTGATATGGAAGAGATCGCCAGGATAGCGCGTAAGTACAACCTCAGAATAGTCGAGGACTGCGCACAGTCATTCGGCTCTGATATTAACGGAAAAAAGACGGGCAGTTTCGGGGATGCGGGATGTTTCAGCTTTTATCCGAGCAAGAACCTCGGCGCCTTTGGCGACGGAGGGATGTTGCTGGTGAATGATTCATCAATGGCGGTCAATATAAGAAAGCTGAGGAACCACGGCTCAGGAGGCGCATACAGACACGAATCTGTCGGCTTCAACAGCAGGCTTGATGAGATACAGGCAGGGATCCTCCTGGTGAAATTCAAACACATTGATGAATACAACGCAAAGAGAAGGCAGAAGGCCGCCCTTTATAATAAATTATTGTCAGACAATATATTGCGGCCGGTTGAAAAAACCGGTATGACTCATGTTTATCACCAGTACACCATCAGGAGCCGCAAAAGAGACGAAATAATGAAGCGTCTGCGCGACAAGGGCATATCATCGGTTATTTATTACCCGATCCCTCTTCATCTTCAGGAGGCATTAAGTTTTCTGGGATATAAAAAAGGGGATTTCCCTGTTGCCGAGGAAACAGCGGAAAAAGTGCTGTCCTTACCGATGCATCCGGATCTGGATGAGAACCTGATAAAGGATATTGCGGATATCATCAACAATGTCTGAGACTTTAATGATAGTCGCAGGAGAAACTTCAGGCGAACTCTATGGCGCACTGCTTGCTGATTCCCTCAAAAAAAGACTTCCGGGGATCCGGATAATAGGGATTGGCGGCGAAAGGATGAAGGCGTCGGGTGTTGAACTGATATCCTGGATTTCGAGCGCTTTCGGACTTACAGAGGCGGTCTCTTCTCTCAGGACGATAAAGGAGACTTTTAAAAAGGCTTCCGAAGCCCTGGGAGTTCATAAACCGCGCGTGCTTGTCCTGATAGATTATCCCGATTTTAATTTAAAGCTTGCGGCAGAGGCAAAGAAGAATAACATAAAAGTTTTATATTATGTGAGCCCTCAGGTCTGGGCCTGGCGCAGGAGACGGGTGAACAAGATAGCCAAACTGGTTGACAGAATGGCTGTTTTACTCCCGTTTGAAGAAAAAATTTACAGGGATGCCGGGCTTGATTGTGAGTTTGTGGGACATCCTGTATTGGACGAGATACGGGAATTAAAGAAAGACAAAAGCGCGCTCAAGAGGTTTTTGGGGCTGGATGAAAACATGCCCCTGCTTTCACTGCTGCCCGGCAGCAGGCCTCATGAACTGAATTCGCTTCTGCCGGTTGTTTTAGATGCGGTAAGAGAGTTCAAAAAAAAATTCAGGGATTTTCAGTTCTGCGTGCCCTTTGCTCCAAATACTGATATTAATAAATACAGCGACATCATTGACAGGTTAAAAGAGGAAGGTGTGGTAATAAACAAGGGGGGGTCTTTAAAAGCCCTCGCAGCATCTGACCTGGCCGTAATCGCATCGGGGACGGCTTCATTGCAGGCAGTTCTTCTTGGAGTGCCTGTAGTAGTCATTTACAAGCTTTTTCCATTGACATACATGATCGGCAAGCTCATAGTGAAAGTAAGACATATTTCCCTTGTGAATATACTTACAGGACAGGAGGTTGTAAAGGAGCTTCTTCAGTCGGATGTTACAGCGCAGAATATAATAAACGAGTCATGGAGAATCATGAACGATAAGTTTTACAAAGACAGAATGATGGAAGCTTACGGCAAAGTTCATGAAATGTTCTCCGGAAGAAGAGCTTCGGAGAGGGTTGCCGAGATGGTTGAAGAGATGGCGGCATGGTAGAGCCATAAGAAATGGAATTTATTCCGGGATCCTTTGTCATCGAAAATGTATTTGATTTATAGTCTGTTATACACAATAGCCATTTTAATCCTGTTCATACCACAATACCTTAAAAGGCCGAAAGAACTGAGGAAGAGATGGGCCGGGGAGAAGCTGGGATATCTGCCTGAAATCGGCCATGCAATATGGATACATGCTGTTTCCGTAGGTGAAGTCAATGCCTCTATCCCGTTTATCAAAAAGCTGAAGGAACAGTATCCAGGTGTTCCGGTAGTCCTTTCAACTATCACCGATACAGGACAGATGGTCGCTGCCGAAAAAGCGCCCGGGGGGACAAAGGTCATATATCTTCCATTTGATCTTAAGTTCGTTCTGGAAAGATGTCTTAAGAGGATTAACCCCAGGATATTTGTCGTAATCGAGACCGAACTATGGCCGAATATCTTCAGGGTTATGGCTGATAAAGGCGTGCCGGTCATTGTACTGAACGGCAGGATATCAGAAAAGTCATCGCGTGGCTACAGAAAGCTCTCTTTTTTCATGAAGAGGGTATTTTCTTATGTAAGAGTGTTCGGAATGCAGAGCCGGGTGGATGCAGACAGACTGAAAAATATCGGCGCAGATGAAAAAAAAATACTCGTTCTCGGCAATTTCAAGTTCGATATGAATATTCAGAGAAAGATACTGCCGTGGGCTGAAGATATAAAAGGGCGTGTAATTGTAGCGGGAAGCACCCATAGCGGAGAGGAAGAAATCATCATATCCGCCTGCAGGGATAACCTTGAGAGGTTCCCGGAGCTTAAACTGATCTTAGCGCCAAGACATCCTGAAAGGTTCAAAGAGGTCGAGGCATTGCTCGGATCGCAAAATATCTCATTTGTGAAAAGATCCGAACTCGGGGACCTGAAACGGCAGGGATTGGATCCAAAAGTCTGGGTTATCCTGCTTGACAGCATCGGGGAGTTGTCCTCTGTTTACGGGATTGCTGATATAGCTGTTATGGGTAAAAGCTTTGCAGGGTTCGGAGGGCAAAATCCCCTTGAACCGGCTTACTGGGGAAAACCTATAATCTGCGGGACCCATATGGAAAACTTCTCATTTATAAACGATTTCTACAGGGAAGGCGCTGCCTTTGAAGTTGATGCAGCCGCCCTTGCAAAAAAAATAAGAGAATTACTTGTCTCACCCGAAAAGGCTGAATATGCAGGGGAAAAGGCTAAGGCATTATATGTGAGGAATTCAGGCGCGGTAGACAGGGCTGTTGATGTAGTTAAAGAATATATCAATACAACTTAAAGACTTTTTAAGAGTTTTTACTCTCATCACGGTGTTCCGGACATTTCATAAAACTTCAGAGAACATCCCGGAGAGCCTGCCGCAGGTCAGTTAAAAGACTGAGAGTCTGCATATCGAAGATAATGGAGATGGATAAGTGAGGAGGCAAGAAAAGTGATTCATATTGTCATGGTTTTGTGATATGGTTTTAAAAAGAGAGGTGTAATTATGCAATGGGGTGATTATGGATGGGGATGGGGAATGGGCTTTGGATGGTTCATAATGATGTTTTTCTGGGTGCTCGTTATTATAGGGGTCATTTATCTGATCAAGGTAATCGGGGGTTCTGAAAGAAAAGGGACGACAGGAACAACATCAGATTCACCGCTGGATATTCTCAGAAAGAGATATGCAAAAGGAGAGATTAATAAAGAGGAATTCGATAGGATAAAAGAAGATATCGAGAAACAATAAAGATTTATACAGGCCATGCTCAGCATTAAAATGCGATTTGTCAGGGATTCAATCAGGAGACCGGCTTTAAAAAACATCATAAAGGGTCTACTCTGACGCGCTTCCGGAAAATTTTTTATTGCCCCGGGAAATTTCACTGACAGTGCAATTTGAAGAAAACATTTAATACAGAGCGCGGCTGCATGCATGAGTCAAAAATGGTTTACAGGAAAAGATACTATGCAATTTTTATTGTCATTTCTGCTTTATTCATAACGTATCTCCATTATTCGGGTGTTGAGGGAATCCGGGCATTACACGACATTTACAGGGGGCTTTATTTTATCCCTCTTTTAGTCGGGGCCCTGGTGTTCGGGCTGAAAGGCGCTGTTTTAACCTACATGCTCGTTGCCATTCTGCATTTGTCTTATATCTTAACGAGCTGGTCGGGTATTTTTGTATCAGAGATAAACAGGTTTCTTGACCTTTTGATACAGGGGATTTTCGCTTTTCTTGCAGGTTTCTTTATCGACCGGGATAAGAGACGAAGGGAGCAGATTGAGAAAGAGAAGTATCTTGCCGGTATCGGACAGATCGCAACATCAATTGTGCATGATCTAAAAACACCGCTCGTCACGATCCTGGGTTTTGCAAAACGTATTCAGGATGGAAAGGGTAAAACAGAGACAGCAATAGAGACAATTATAGATTCTGCCGAGAACATGCAGAAAATAGTGAATGACGTGCTCGATTTCTCAAAACCTTTGCAGATGGATTTACAGAAGGATGATATTAGAAACGCTGTTGCCCGCGCATGTGATTTTTGCAGGGAAAAGGCGAATGAGGCGGATGTAAGCCTTTCTGTCGAATTGCCTTCTGATGCTCTGAATATCGAGATAGACCGTTTTCACATGGAAAGGGCTATTGTTAATCTTATAAACAATGCGATCGAGGCATCCGACAGAGGGAAAAAGATCAGTGTCTGTGCAATACCCGGGAAGAATCACCTTTCGATCAGCATTAAAGACCAGGGTGCAGGAATGGACAGGGAAATACTCGAAAATGTCTTTATCCCTTTTTATACGAAAAAAAGGAAAGGGACAGGGCTTGGGATGCCCATAGCAAAGAAGGTTATCGAGGCCCACAGCGGGGAGATCAGCATAGAGAGTAAAGTCGGCTCCGGGACAGAAGTAGTCATAAAATTGCCGTATAAACCGGAATGAAGAATATTTTTTTCATGTCTGAAAAAATTTTTCTTGACATTCATTTTCCCCTGTGAGAAGATTTTTACGCTGTTCGTATAGAGTCTTTCATGGGGGTTAACAGGGGGGAAGTTATGAAAGATATTTCAGCGTTCACGGCAAAAGCCACCATTTCTGTATTCATCCGTCTTATTGATCATCCCTGTTCTTCAGTGATTCGTCCAAACAAATTTTATCCGGGGAATTATTAATGGTTTCATAATAGAACTGACGTGGATTAGAAAATCTCCCCTCAC
>JBFMDL010000031.1:0-29805 GCA_040753635.1 Nitrospirota bacterium
AGGGGAGGGTGAAAAAAAGAATTATCACCCCCACCTAACCTCCCCCCTCAAGGGGGAGGGACTATAAGGTAACCCCGTGGCAAGACCACGTGGAATTACAAGTTTAAGATATTGAAGGATGCCCGAATGCCGAAGCAACATACTAATAGGTTCATTAGTAGGGTGTCATTCCCGCTTGTCGGAAATCCTTTTTCGGAAAGACTCCCCGAATACAACGGGGCAGGCCGGACAAGCCGGAGTGACAAATAACGTTACCATACTTATGAACTTCTTAGTAATTACGACACCTTAAAAAAACAGGATTCCAATGCCCGAAAACAAGTCGTAGAAACGTGCGCCCGATAAGCATCTCATCAGATAAAGGCGGGCAGTCTCAATATACCCCGTCGATTAATTATGTTGATGAGGTATTCTGGCATCATAAGCAACCATGGGAACAGAGTTCGCTATGAATTAAGGGAGTTAAGGCAGCGCCGTAACTGCTATGTTATTGCCTTTATCGGTTTCATTTATGCTGCCGTCAGGGTCAATGACCGCTATCAGATATTTACCCGAGGGATTATCTGTCAGTTGAAACCTCAATCTCCTGGACATCATCCTGTCGGCCCTGATCTTACCTATTCTTATCGGCGTCGTGGTCAGCAAAATATCGTTCGCATCGAGAACAGGATCATCGGACAGATATATATCTGCATAAACAATTCCCGTGTTCCCCTCTCCGGCGTATACGGTAAGCATTCCGGAAACCAGATATCCTGTCCTCCTCTGACTTATAAGAATGCCGGACCAGGAACCTGAAAGATCAGGGAGGGAAAAAATTGCAACAGCATTTTTTTCTGCATCCATGATCAAAACGCATATGGATCTTGTGCCTGCACAATCACCGCTCCAGCCCCTGAAAGTGGAGCCGGGATCTGCGATTGCCTGCAGCGTCACCCTTGTCGCATTGCGCCCTGTTATGTATGTTTCGGCGCAGTCATAGCCGCAGGTTATCTCTGATCTTGATCTCGTCCTTACCGTGCCGCTGCCGGGTCCTGATCTGGAAACCGTCAGCCTGAACATAGGCGCGCTGCTGGTCCAGATAGCCTTCAATGATCTATACGCTGCCCTCGGCTCCATACTGTCAGGACCGGAAGGATTGTACACGGTTCTCATGATCCCCCACCATTCATCGTTTGCATAACCGTCGGGATGCGAAGAAGCAGGATAACCACAAGCGCTATGCACAGCAGGATCACTGTCTGGACATCCTGCGTCTGAAGAATATTTGCCCCTCCACCATTCATCAGAATATGCCATGATGGTACCGCCTATACAGACATCCGGATTGGATGCCAGTTCATTCCATAATGCCTCTGCATATTCTGCCTGGTAAGGCATATTATGCTTTTCATATTCCATGCCGTAATTATTGTCATAGGCATCTATGCCATATTCAAGAACGACAAAAGGCTTCTGGCTGGCAGCCCTGTATTCATCGAACAATGCGCCGAAAGTATATCCTCTGTATATATTGGCGCCCCACACATCAAGGTCTGTCATGGACGGATCATAGTAGTTTATGGTCTGTATCAGATCGCTGTCATAAAGGGCTGTTGTAACAGGATGATGAGCAGATCCTTCCTCTGCATGCGCCTCAGCCGCCATTTCGTTTATCAGACTGAAGAGATGATCGGGGTTTCCTCCATACATCCAGTCAGAGTTAAGCTCATTGCCTATTGCCCACATAAGGATTGCCGGATGGTTCTTATGCATTGCAACCATATCTCTGAAATCACTCTTTAACTGTTCCCGCACATTACCTGGAGAGTCCGGATCAATGTCAAGACCGGCATTTATCCAGAACCCTGCAATTATGTAGATTGGATTATTACCTGCGCTATATGCCTTGTCAAGAAAGTCAATGTGGTTTGCTGTGTTTCCCCATGTCCAGATCCTCATCGTATTGGCTCCCATCTGCCTTATCAGGGAAAGGTCACGGTCATATATAGCGCTATAATCAGATGTGAAATAGTCTCCAAAAGGATGCGTTGTCTCAGGGTCATCGCCTACCGGAACAGGGGAATACACAACTCCCCTTGCGGTAAAAGGATTCCCGTTAACCAATATCCGGCTTCCGCTGACAACAACCAGGCTTGCAGCATATGGATTGAATGTATATGAAAGAATATATGGAGCGGCTGTATTATACGACCCTCTGTAACCGGATATCCTGATATAATAAGTGCCTGCGGCAACATTGTAAGTAATCGACTCTTCAGCGCCGGGGCCGTTATTTGAATTCGCTATAAGGATCCCGGAAGGATTGTATAATCCAATATCATAGTCGTTTGAGGGCGAAACCGCTAAAGAAATGGAAATTGTGCCTGCGGAAGGGATATCTACCGCAAACCAGTCAACATCGCTGCCGGAACAGATCTTCCCATTATAATTTAACCCCGAAGTTATGGGGCCGTAGGCCGACGTCAAAGAATCATTGGGTTCATAAAGGTCTGTGCAGCTTCCCGGATACAGATAAGAGATGCCTTCAATGTCATCCTGATCCAGAGTCCTCTTCTTGGTTTCACCGGAAGAGGCATAACCATACATGGTCTTCTCCGAATCTGCTATGTTGTAGAGGTCAGCGAGACTCAGGGAATGTCCTGACTCATGCGTTGCAACGCTCTGCAGGTCATATACTCCTGATAAACCATTAGTGCCCCAAAGGTAGTCGGTATTGAACTGGATGTCGCTGTCGACAATGTTCCCGGTGGTCGAAAGGTACCAGAATTTATTTACCGCAAGTGTCCCGTTATTGCCCATAGGAGCAAAAGTAACTATGTTCATTTCATCATATATACCATGAGCTGTACTGTTTGTTATGCCATTATATACAAACGAAAAATTTGAAGTTTCCACATCAGTCCAGGTCTGCATCGCAGCTGTAATCGCAGAGACGCTCCCGGAGGGGCCTGAAGTGGGGTTTATATAGTATGTTGCCAGCGGGCTGCTCCATTTGATATCCAATCCGGAGCTGGTTTTACTAACCTCAAATGCGTAAACTTCGGGACAGAATAATGCAAGCAGTAAAATCAGGGCTGTTACTCTGATATACCTGCCTTCCATTATCTCACGCGCTTTATTTTATCTATAAGGGTTTCGACCGGGATGTCATTATCAATGACTTCGGAACCGTCTTTCAGGGAAAATCCCTTCTTTCTTGCGATCCCTTTTTCGTCCACTTTATAAACACCCTGCGCCTTGCCCACCAATTTATGCACGATCCCGTCTTTCCCGCTCCTGCCCTCCTTCAGGAACAGGATCACAGATTCACCGCTACTGAATTCAGTCATATCAGAGACCTTGAGTCCTATATCACCAACCTCTCCTCCTTCATATTCGACAACCACTATTTTGCCAATGGTCTTTCCCCTGACGACTCTGTCGACTCTAACAGAAACACTGGTAAGTATTGTCTTCCCGTCGCTACTCCAGTAGGAACTTACAGCCTCCACTTTTCCAGTTACCACGGCATCGGAAGACCTTGTCAGTTCATCTGTCGACAGGCCCAACATAACCGCTTCCGATGAAGCAGCAATAAAGCATGTCATTATAAATACTATTCCAAAAACATATCTCCTCATAAAATCTCCATATGGATATATGACAGGGTTAAATATCTATCTGATATTATTTTCCTCCTATTTGATGAACGAATCAAATCTTTTGTCTTTTCTTTAAGGTTAATATCTGATGTAATTTTCTCATTACTTTCTGTTAATTTCATTATATGTTACAGATATTGACCTATATTGTGATTAGAATCACACGTGACATTATAAGGACCGATGAGAAGAGGCCATCTGAAATTTCTCAAGCTGTAATTCGTCTTGCTCCATTAAAGCTCCCCTGAGTTTTTAAAAATGGTGGGCGATACTGGTTTCGAACCAGTGACCCCTGCCGTGTGAAGGCAGTGCTCTCCCGCTGAGCTAATCGCCCCAGAAAACACAGGGAAGGAAAAGGTAAAGGCAGAGATGAAGAAAAGGCAAAAATACTTTATCCTATTCTCTTAACCTTTACCTCAACCTTAACCTATCATTATTTCCTTCCCACACAGAAATATTTGAATCCGAGTTTTTTCATCTTATCGGGTTCATATATATTCCTGAAGTCAAAGAAATAAGGCGAACCCAACATTTTTTTAATTTTAGCAAGCTCCAGATTTCTGAATTCATTCCACTCGGTAACTATTACTACGGCGTCAGAGCCTTTTATGCAATCATAGGCGTCATTTGCATATTTAATATTATTCTTAAATATCATTTTTGCGTCATCCATTGCAACAGGGTCGAAGGCCTTTATCTTTGCCTTGCCTTTCAGGAGACTTTCGATAATCTCTATCGAAGGAGCTTCTCTCATATCGTTCGTATTCGGCTTGAATGCGAGGCCGAGAATTGCTATTGTTTTCCCTTTGACTTCGCCCATGGCCGCCTTTATCTTTTCAACCATATGCCATTTCTGCCTTTCATTGGCATCTACGGCAGATTTCACCACGCCGAGTTCAACGCCATGATTTGAGGCTATAGTCAGGAGCGCGCGTGTGTCTTTCGGGAAACATGATCCGCCATACCCTGGTCCCGGATGCAGAAATTTGGAACCTATCCGTTGATCCAGACCCATACCTTTTGCGACCATATGCACGTCTGCTCCCACTTTATCGCAGAGATTCGATATCTCGTTTATGAAAGATATCTTGGTCGCAAGGAAAGAATTCGAAGCATACTTTATAAGCTCGGCAGTCTCGATATTCGTTACCACGAAAGGTGTTTCAATGAGATACAGAGGCCTGTAGAGGTCCTTAAGTATAGCCACAGCCTGCTGGCTTCTTGCGCCTATCACAACCCTGTTAGGTCTCATAAAATCCTCAATTGCCGAACCTTCTCTCAGGAATTCCGGATTGGATACGATATCAAAATCCACCTGTTCCCTGAGCCTTTTTGAGATTATATCCCTTAATCTTGCTCCGGTCCCGACAGGAACAGTGCTCTTAGTTACAATTACCTTATATCCGTTAATGTTGTCGGCGATTTCCCCTGCCACGCTCTCTACATATCTCATGTCGGCAGAGCCGTCACCGCGCGGGGGCGTTCCGACAGCAATAAATATCACCAGTGAATTCTCGACAGCGTCGTGAACCTTAGTCGAGAATCTGAGCCGCCCGTTCTTGATATTTTTCTTTACGAGGTCATCAAGCCCAGGCTCGTAAAAAGGGATTTCACCTTTTTTTAGGGACTTTATCTTGTCTCCGTCCTTGTCGATACAGGTAACAAACACGCCAAATTCAGCAAAACATACTCCCGTAACCAGTCCTACATACCCTGTGCCGATTATCCCTATATGCATAAGGAATCCTCCTTCTTATTGCTTACGCTCTTTTACTTTACCACTACAATCATGTTTTTGAAAGATAGCATGACATTTTATTATGCCGGAAGTTTTCCCTGATGTAAACTCCACTATAGAGTTGTGTACTATACAATTGGTCTTCTCTTCTGCTTTTAACCACCAGTGGCAATTTTTCGCTGTCCTCCACCCCGCTCTCCCATAGACTAAATTATGCATTTTTTCTGCTATAATACATACCAACTACCATGTTTATGCCATATGTCTCAAATCCGTTCAACGGGCTGTGCGCAATTCAGCCATGAAGGAAAATTTCCTGCCGGTCTCCGCTGTAATCATAACCAGGAACGAGGAAAGGAACATAAAAGACTGCCTTGAAAGCGCCAGGGGATTCGATGAAATTGTTGTAGTCGATGCCTTCAGCGAAGACAGAACCGTGGAGATATGCAGGGATTACACGGACAGGATATATCAGCAGTCATGGCAGGGTTTTTCCAGACAGAAGCAGATTGCGGTTGACCATGCACGCAACATCTGGATTCTGATACTGGATGCCGACGAGCGGGTTACTCCAGGGCTTTTTCGCGAGATACAGGCAACATTAAACAGCACGCAACACAGCGGTTTCTACATACCGAGAAAGAATTATTTTCTTGGGAAGTGGATAAAGCACAGCGGATGGTGGCCTGATTATACCCTGAGACTTTTCAGGAAAGACGTCTCCCGTCTGGATCAGCGGGCAGTGCATGAAAAGGTTGTTGTAAACGGTTCGGCTGGCCGTCTGTCATCTCCGCTTGAACATTATACATACAGGACGATATCCGACTATCTCGGGAAAATGGAGGTCTATTCATCACTTGCAGCAGAGGAGATGCAAAAGGAGCGAAGACCTTCTTCCATTATCAATATGATTATAAATCCCGCGGTAACATTCCTTAAAATGTTTTTCATCAGACAGGGATTCAGAGACGGGATTTACGGTTTTGTACTTGCGGTTCTTTACAGTTATTATACTTTCATTAAATATGCCAAGAATTGGGAGCAAAACATACACCGGCAGTATGAATAACCTGAAATTCTTTTTTTCCCATGACGAGTACCTCGGTGAGTCCGGAAAGTTTCTTTCCCTTGCTGAAAGATACGGTTCAGTATGGAATCCTGTCTTCGGCCTCAACCGTGATATCAGCAGTCAATTCGAGTCCGAAGGGTATAAACAGTTTTTCACGTCTAAGAGAACCTCTCTGTTCAGGGTCAGCCGGGACAACGGAGACTTTTTTATCAGGATTATCCATCCTCTGACCCTGCTCGATAAAATAAAGGAATTCTTCCTGCCCTCTGCAAAGACCCTTTTGAGTAAAATAAACAGGCTGAAGGAAAAGGGTTTTATAGTGCCAGAAGTCGTTCTTTCAGCGCAGATAAAAAAGCCTCTCAAGAGCATTATCTTTTACATGCCTGTTGAGGGTAATGACTTTTACCAGATCCTCTCGGAAAGCACAGAGACAGGCTTTAAGGAATATTTCGGTGTTTCACGAAAAAAACTCATCAATTGTCTTTCCCGTGAAATCGGCCGTCTTCACGCTGAAAATATCTTTCATCAGGACCTGCATTTGAGAAATATCATACTTACGCCTGGCTACAGGATCGGCCTTCTCGATCTCGAAAAGGTGAGATTCTCACGGCGAAAGAACCGGAAGAGGATGATTAAAGACTTGCGCCGCCTCAACAACCGTAAGATCCCTGTCAGCGACTTTGCAAGGCTCTCCTTTCTGGCAGGCTATTGCAAAGCCCTCCGCATAGATAAAAGGGAAGAAAAGAGGAAGCTGCTGAGTGAGGTTCTGAAGGATGCGCAGAATGCTTCGCAGGATAAATGACTTATCAGATCACTGGAAGGAAACTGGATGAAAGCTGACAAACAGCCTCCTATCTTTTTCATCAAAAAAAAATTCTCTCCTTACGGAGGCGCGGAGAATTATCTTGCGACAGTAATGAATACTTTGCGAAAACATTATGAGATCACAGTGCTCGCCGGTCAATGGGAAGAAGCAGAAGGGATAAAAACGCTTAAGATACCTTCTCCGAAGCTCGGTTCATTCATGTCTGTAGTGAGTTTTAACAGAAATGTCTGCAATTTTTTGAAAAACCTTCCTGCATCCGAAAACCGCATTGTAATAAGTTTCGAACGCACCACCTGCCAGGATATATACCGGGCCGGCGAGGGATGCCATGCAGAATGGCTCGGCATACGGTCTCTAACGGAGCCCTGGCATAAGAAACTCTCTTTCCACTGGAATCCGCTGCACCGTGCGATACTGGGCATCGAGAAGAAGCTATTTCTGAATACCAGGTTCATCATCGCCAACTCACGAATGGTGAAGAACAACATCATGAAGCACTACGCTGTGCCAAGAGAAAAGATCAGCGTAATCTATAACGGAGTAGACCTGAATAGGTTCCATCCGGGGAACAAAACTATCTGTCGAAACAGTATGAGGAAGCAGTTAATGCTTCCCCCGGATATTAAGGCTCTGCTTTTTGTCGGTTCAGGATTCGAACGCAAAGGGCTTGCGACGCTTATAAAAGCTGTAGGGATTCTTAAAAGGAAAGACGTTAAGGTCCTGGTAGCTGGAAAAGGAGACCGCATGCCCTTTGAAAGCAAGCTGAAGAAGTATGGCCTGCAGGACACATTCATCTTCCTCGGCATCAGGAAAGAGATAGAAAAGCTTTATGCAGCAGCCGACATCTTTGTCCTTCCTACACTCTATGATCCCTTCAGTAATGCCACATTGGAGGCCATGGCTTCCGGGCTTCCGGTTTTGACTACAGGTAACAATGGTGCAGCAGAACTGATAAAGAACGGGCAGGAAGGTTTTGTTATCGGCAGTCCTTTCGATGCGCAGGAACTTTCGATTCAGATAGAAAATACGATTGGGAATATCACGTGTATGGGCGAGAAAGCCGGCAGGAAGGCTGCAGGATTTCCCATTGAAAAGGCTGCCGCTCAGTTCATGGAAATACTGGACAGGGCACAGAAAATCAAGGACTGACAATTGAAACCCTCCAAAATAGCGCTTGCCACATCACCAAAAAAATATTACACTAAAAACGCTGCGACAGAAGAGGACCGCGCAGTTTGATACGATCATGACAAATCAGAAAATATCGATTATTATTCTCAACTGGAACAAACTCGAATATCTCAGGAACTGCATCGAATCTCTTGATGAAAATACCGATTATCCCCATTTTGAAATTATAATTTTTGACAACGGTTCAACTGAACCCGGCACAAGAGAGTACCTTTCATCACTTGCGCATAAAGTCATTTTCAGCAAAAAAAATCTCGGTTTTGCTATGGGCAATAATAAGGCTGCGAGTGAAACCGACGCTGATCTGCTCCTGTTTCTGAACAATGACATTGTGGCGCACAAAAACTGGCTTGCCCCGATGGTCAGGCTAATGGAAGACTATCCCGATATCGGTATCGCAGGCAGCAAACTTCTTTACCCTGACGGTTCCATTCAACACATCGGTACGATATTCGACCATAAGGGAATCGCACAGAATATGTTTAAAAGGTATCCGGCCGACATACCTGAAGCAGTATCGGAACGCGAGTGTGAGGCTGTCATAGGGGCATGCATGCTTATCAAAAGAGACATCTTCTTGAAAACCGGAGGGTTTGACGAGCGCTACATGAATGGATTTGAAGACATAGATCTCTGCCTGAAAGTCAGAGAACTTGGATTCAGGGTATTCTTCTGCCCTGACAGCGTCCTTACCCACTTTGAAAAGACAACCACAGATGCAAGCGGGATAAAACTCAAGAGAAAGATGACACGTCATAACCAAAAGGTCTTCCTTTCGACATGGAAGGAAAAACTCGACAGCTTCAGGTTGTCCAAGGACTTAAGCGGCCTGAAGCCTTACAAGTATTACAATCACGTGCGTAAGGATATCCTTGATTTAATACCTCCCGGCCCACATCGCATACTTGATGTCGGATGCGCTCATGGCGCACTCTGTAAAGCTATGAAAGATGTGGGAAAGGCCTCTTACGTCTGTGGTATTGAACTGAATGAAACCGCAGTCAGCAGGGCTGGACAGCATCTTGACAAGGTTCTTATCGCTGATATTGAAAAAGAGGCCACTCCCTTTGACGGGGAAGAAAAGTTCGACTACATTATCTTAGCTGATATCCTTGAGCATCTGAGAGACCCCTGGAATACGCTGAAAAAATTTACGACATATCTTTCCGATTCCGGCAGAGTCATATGCAGCATTCCCAATATCAGGCACCATTCGATGATTAAGGATATTTTGCTCGACCGGTGGCTTTACCGTGAAGCCGGGGTTCTTGACATTGACCATATCAGGTTTTTTTCCCTCTCGACAGCAAAAGACATGTTCGGAGTAGCAGGACTGAACATCGAAAAAATAAAGAGGAACAAGAAGGCGAACAAGTTCCTGAGATACATCAATATGCTTTGTCTCAATAAACTCGCTGATTTTCTTACGATACAATATCTGTTCGTATGCTCAAAAAGAAAAAAAGATATATCAACTTGACCGTGGCAGCGCTATTATCTTTAACCGTTTGGTTTATGCTTATTTTGCATGGTATCAGGATGAAAAACTCTCAGACTGAAATCTTCAAAACAAAATGAGACACGTTGCCATGATTATGCCGGATAATGGTATAATTATTTAACTATTTCAATTTATATTGCAATGCTTTAAAAGATGGTAAGTCATTTTACAAGTTTATGTAAAAAATCCTTTTGAAATATGAAAAAAAGATGCAAAGGGTATATATAAAATTTATCGGGAAAGACTATCTCTGCAAGGAGACTGAACAGCGTGACTATTCGGGGAACCTGATATTGAGTGTCTGTTCAAGGTTGCTAATTCCATGAGCATGGGGCGCCGGATTTTATAATGTCTATCGATATCATTCATCCCAGACAACAGATCACTTGTGTTCTCGGCATGCACCGCAGCGGGACATCACTTATTGCCAGGATCATTAACATGCTGGGTGTTTATCTCGGTGAATCTGATGAATTATTAGGGCATGCCTATGACAATCAGGCAGGTTTCTGGGAATATAAAAAATTTATAAAAATAAACGATGATATTCTGGATTATTTTGGGGGTAAATGGGATTCCCCTCCTGAGTTCCCTTCAAATTGGGAAAGGCATGCTGCGATAATCGAACTGGCGAAAGATACTAAAAAATTTATTGGCCAGAGATTCGGCAAGTTCGACACATGGGGATGGAAAGATCCAAGAACTAGCCTTACAAAGCCCTTTTGGCATATGATTCTTCCTGCAATGAGGTATATCATATGCTTAAGAAATCCTTTAGATGTTGCAAGTTCACTTGGAAAACGAGAGGAGTTTTCTTTTGAAAAAAGCATAAACTTATGGCTTATTTATTTAAGCTCTGTATTAGAGCATGTTAAGAATTCAAATTTTTTTATTATTTCTTATGAAGACCTTATGGAGAACTGGCAGCAGGAGGTGCAAAGGTTATCTTATTTCTTGGGGAAAAATAAACAATTTGAAAATTCCGCCATCCAGAATGAAATAGGGGAATTCATTGATAAAAAACTACAGCACAATTTCACGCCATTAACCGAATTGATTAATAATCAAGGGCTGCCGTTCGAAACCAAGGCTTTCTATTTTGTCCTGAGAATTTTCCAGTCTTCCCTCGCTTCACAACAAAACAAAGATATCTCTATAAAAAACATCGGCGATGAAATATGCGCCCTAGCCGGCTATCTAAGAAAAACTCAAACCTGGTGTGATTTCAAAAGCAATAGCAAAATCAGAAAATTCCTGGATTTTCTAAAGATCAGATAATGTAACATGAGAGTTTTGTTTGTTCAAAATCGGGCTAATAAGGCAGGTGCGCAGGTCTGCCTTGCCCTGATCATAAAAGCCCTGAAAGGATCAGGGATTGAAACAAAAGTCATAATCGGAGAAGAGGGGTGGCTGTCGGACAGATTAAGAATTTTAGACGTTTTAGGCGGCATCGCGCCCTTTCCTTCTCTTAGGTCGCTGCCTTCCAGGCTCTTAAAGCTTGGTCCGTTTATGAAAGCAGCCGATATTGTATGGAAAACACATGGGCCATTCCATATAATCAATGCAAATGATACATGGGATGCTTTACTCGCTGAAAAACTTGCTTTAAAATGGAAAATCCCGTGGATAGTACATCTCAGGAGCATAACTACACCTGAGCAGCCTCACCAGCACTATCTGAAATACCACTGCAATAAGGCTGATGCAGCAGTCGCCGTGTCACCGTCCAGTTTTCAGACAGTGCTTGCATGGGATCACAGGCTCCTTGAATATATCCCTGAAGGATTATCAGAGGACACCTTTTCATCTCCTTATGAAAAGGAAATTCTGTTCCCTTATGAAATCGGGGTTGTCGGCCACAGCGGGACTATCAAGGGATGGGCTGACATTGCCGCTGCATTCAAAAAAGTAAAGGAGAGAAGAGGCGCACTTCCCCGTAAAATCCACTTCTTCGGGAAGGCATCGACTGGATGTCAGAATGAGATCAGGGAAGAAATGCCGTCTGATATCCAGGTTGTTTTTGAAGGTCATGTGGACAACCTGACGGATTATCTGCGCAGCTTGGACCTTGTCATCTCGCCTTCACGACAGGAAAGCTTCGGCATGTCTGTTTTGGAAGCGATCGCGGCAGGGACTCCTGTCCTGGCCAGCCGTACAGGCATTGTACCTGATATTATGGGCTGCGACTCTCCCTGGACTTTCCTTCCGGGCAATCCTGAACACCTTGCCATCACATGGATGAACATCCCCTCTTTCTGGAATACCCGCAATGACTATCTTCTGAAGTGGCAGGAGATCATCATAAAAGATTACTCGATTGACGCGCTCTACGGAAAACTTGTCAAACTCTATAGAAAGGTTCTTGAACTGCATAAGTCATGAAACAGAAGACGGTCGTCATACTGGTAGACAGCAAAAAAAGAGACTTGATGGGTGACGTCCTTATAGCCCACCACCTTGAAGAAACCTTCGGTATAAGGTGCGAGCTTCAACCGCTTGAATCATGGCGGTCTTGTCTATCAGCCTTCAGTCCTCACTATATCCTTTTCAATCACCTCACATCAAGCCATCTTGCTGAATTTTCAAACCGGTTGAAAAAGATGGGCATCCTTGTCGGGGTCCTACCTAATGAGGGCATCCTTTATGACCGTGAGGTGCTTGACTACAACGCAGGCAAATTTCATGCAAATGCATATATGGATCATTATTTCTGCTGGAATAGCGTTCATGGAGAGGCCCTCGTCCATCATATGAAGCATCTTAAAGACAGCATCAGGGTAATCGGGGTGCCGCGCTTCGACTACTATTTCGAGCCCTGGAAAAATCTCTTTGCGCATCCGAAAGATCCCGAACTGATTACAAAACGTCCGAGGATACTGGTCTGCACCAATTTCGGATTTGCAGCATGCAAGGAGATGCCGAGGCAGGTCGTCGACAGATTATTCCAGCCCTGGAAAGACAGGATATCCAAATACCACAACTATTGGGATATCATAGAGGCCAACGCAAGGAGCAGGGACAGGCTTTTCCTGCACCTCGTGGCAATTCTTGAAAAAACAGACTGTTTCATTGACCTGAAACCCCACCCAAGGGAAAATCCGGATATCTATGTAAACTGGCATAGAGGACTTTCACCTGTGCAGAGAGCACGGGTCAAACTCTGGCTTTCGGAAACTCTTAACGAAGTGCTGCCTTTCTGCGACCTGGAAATCTCCTGTGAGACATGCACCACAGCAATAGAGTCATGGCTCCTTCAGAAGCCGACCATTGAACTCGTCTTTGAACGCAACCCTGTAACCTTTCATGAAGATGTGGCAAAGACCAACTTTCTGTGTGATAACCCTGATGTGCTGCCCGGACTTATCGTGCGCACTTTGAAGAATCCCGGACAGATGGAGTTTCAGGGACTGCGAAAACAGCATCTCGCAAAATGGTGTTCTTCCCCCGCAGGCGCGTCGTCATTCAGAATCGCCGAAATCATCGCCGATTCACTGGAGAAAGCGCCCGAACCCCTTTGGGATTTCGACTTTCAGGACTGGAGGCGGGGCATAAAGTTAAGATTCAAGAATTCCTTGGATCTTGCTTACGGGAGCAATCCCTGGAAACTGTTATTGGGCTATATTTACGGAACAAAGAAATATCCTCTCGAAGAAAAATTCATAAGACCGCATGATGTAAAGGAATGGAAGAACAGGCTAAGAGGTGTCAGCAGAAAAGAAGTTTGATCTGTAAGCCGGTCATTCGTTAATCATTTCCCAGCTTAAGGGTGTGCCCTTTTCTATATAATGCTTCGCCTTCCTGCCGATAATCTCTTTCAAATGCTTCGGGTGTAATCCATAGCCGGGTCTGATTGAACGTACGTTTTCACTGGTAAAAGTCTCGCCTTCTTTCATATCACGGACAACAAAAAGAGAGCGTGAAAAATCCCTGTTCTTTTTGGATTTTTCTGTGAGCTCGTATATGCCACTGCCAAGGGCCTTTTCTGTTTCTCTTACAGCCTTTACCATCTGCCCGAATTCTTCAGGTTCGAGGGAAAAGGCCGCATCATGACCGCCGAGGCTCCTGCGCAATATAAAGTGCTTCTCAACGCACCCGGCGCCCAGAGCTACAGAGGCGATCGGGACTGTAATCCCCAGCGTATGGTCGGACAAACCCACAGGGGTATTGAACGTTTTCTCCAGGGTCGGGATAGCTCTCAGATTGCTTTCCTCAACCGGGGCCGGATAGGAGGAAGTGCACTTCATGAGTATTACCTGCTCATTCCCCATTCTCCTGCATGCGTTTATCGCTTCTTCTATATCGCATAACATCGCTATACCTGTTGAGATAAACACCGGCCTGCCTTTTGAAGCGACGTATTCTATCAGCGGTATGTCGGTGATCTCAAAGGATGCTATCTTATAAGCAGGGATATTGAGTGTCTCGAGAAAGTCAACCGCTGTCAAATCAAAAGGAGAAGAAAAAAAGATCAGCCCCAGCTCTTCTGCTATCGATTTCAGCTTGCTGTGCCATTCCCATGGGGTCTGTGCTTCTTGATAGAGTTGATACAGGGTCCTCCCGTCCCATAGCGTGCCCTGCTTTATTTGAAAATAATCCTTGTCGCTGTCTATGGTTATGGTATCCGGCGTAAATGTCTGTAACTTAACTGAATCAGCGCCTGCTTCACTGATGGCCTGAATCGTCTCCACGGCAAGATCAAAACTCTGCAGATGATTGCATGAAAGCTCCGCGATAATAAACACCCCGCAACCCCGGCCTATTTTTTTATCTGCTATATTTACTTGCAATCAACACCTCTTGCCATTTATAATTCCCATAATAATGACATCCTGCCACTTTCCGTTCTTAAAAACAAATTCCTTTAAAGTCCCTTCCCTGAAAAAGCCGGATCTCGAAAAAAAATTTATTGCGCGTCTGTTTTTTGACAGGGACTCGATCTTTAAGGTATGCAGCTTAAACTCAGAAAATGCAATTCTTTTTAAACTTTCCATAAGAGTTCCGCCTGCTCCTGATAATCCCGGATTGGAATAAATACCCAGATACGCATTCTTATGGCTGAAATCAACTTTTTGCAGTGAAACAACACCCAGATAAATATTATTCCTGCGGACAAGCCAGTAATAATTCCTGCTGTCCTTCTCGAGTTGTTTAATAAATTCCGAATGCTCTTTCCGGGAAATCAACTTGTCCGAATACATCCATTTCCTGACATCCTCACAGTTTCTCCATCTTCTGATCAGACTCTTCTCCCTGTCTGATAAATTTATGAAATTTATCAGTTCGATATCATCAAATCTGTAATCCGACCTAAAATTTTTCATAGATTGATTTACTGTATTTTGGAATTTTATGATATACGAAGTTTATCCCATTCTCGAGCTCAATGACAAATATTTTCCGGACTTATCAGTCAAAGGCACCCTCTTTATTATAATCTGCTCTCCTTAGAACCTCCTGTATGATCCTCATCGCTCCTTCTCCGTCTACCAATGACCTGCCAGCTTTCGACATCCGTTCCCTTATCCCTTTCTCATGGAGTAATCCGATGCCATCCTCTGTTTTTCGGAGAATATCCAAGTCCTGATACCAGCCGGCATATACCAAAGCTCCTTCATTACGGAATGCAGTTACATTGTTCATTTGGTTGTCAGCTACAGATATCGCAACAGTTGGCACACCCACTCTTGCAAGTTCATATAATGTCTGTCCCCCTGCTGTTATTGCCAGATCAGATTCAAGCATAACACGTTTCATCCCTTCTGCATCAGGATAATAAATCAGGTCTGTTTCTTTATCAGCTTCATGTGTAATCTCTTCAATATTTTGAAATCCCTTTCCAATGACAACATTTTTAGAATGTTCCGGATATTTTTTACGTAAAAGTCTCATGATTTTGGGAGTCATGTTTCTCCAGTCATCACCCCCGAATGTTATAAGCATGTTTTGAACAGTATCTTTAACGGGTTTCTCAGGCATTTCCCAGAATTCCTTCCTGAGAGGCATATATATGCCTCCGAGCAGATAACTTATCCCAGGCCGTTGAGGATATCCAAAATGCCTGGAGCCGATGGTTCCGTTTACTATTATGCCGTCAGGATAATCCAACCTCCTGTTGTCATCTATATATACGGGAATTTTTACCGTCTGGGAGAGTCTTTTATAAATATCAAGGTCGGTCATATATGAGTCTATGATGACCGCTGCGCCGTCTGCGACCATGCTGAACAATTCTTTCCGTTCCTCCAGCCAGTTTAAAAATATATAATTTTTATCTTTAAGTAAGTCTATAACTGTCTCATCGCCGTTGATTATAAACAGCGGAGTTATGCCTTTCTCTTCAAATGCCTGATACAGTGATGTGCATCGTGTTATATGCCCGAATCCTGTGTGCCTGCTGCCTTCTGTCAGTATATAAATCTTCATGGGAGTATCTTCTCATCGCCCCCGGATAAAAACAATTAGTCCCGAAGACAGACCTTTATTCCGGATATCTTCTTCCTTAATCTATAATTACACGTCACTTTCACTAACATCAGATTTTTCATCAGACCTCAAAAAAAAGTGTTCTGTTATCGTATCTGTTCTCTTTAATGATCAAATCCGGGACACGGCCAAAGACAATGGAATTATCCGGGATATCCCTGTCGATCACCATGGATCCAGCGCTGATATGCACGTTGTCTCCGATCCTGCACTTTCCTATCACAACAGAGTGAGGTCTCAGGATAACCCCTGCTCCGAATGTCGGATATATACCATGGTTATTGCCGACAGTGCAGTTCTGCTCCACCACAAAATAATCGCCGTATTCCGCCCTTCCGAGAATGGTGCCGAAAGCATGCAGAGGTAGAAAGAACCGCTTCATTTCGACCTCATAAAACAAGTCAAGGGAGCAGCGCATTTTTACGGAAAGAAAAATCCGGTCCAGAAGGAAACAGTCAGCGCCTTGAGTGAAGAGCCCGTGTGAAAACAGGTGCATAAGTTTTGCATAATGATCTACGTATAGCGGATTGATTATTCCTTTTTTTTCCGCGTTCCGGTAATATTTATACTTTACTCGGTTGTGCTCCTCGGATATCATCATAAACACATCGTAAAAATATGGTTCAAAACAGGCTATTTCCCCGGCAAATTCAGGGAATGTGGAATCATGCGCCACCATCCTCGTACAGATATCCCAGGTCTCCTGTGGAGAAAAAAGTGGATAATTGCTATGCACGTTTCCCATATCTTTCGGTCTTTTTTTGAGCGTGATCCCCGGTTCCCTTAAGGAAGGCTGAACCAAGGATTTCTCTGGCCCTGAGCAGCTCCTGCAGCTCAAGCACCCTTAATGCCTCTGCTATCTCCTCCTGAACAGACAGACTCGCCTTTTTTTGCATGACCTTTTCATTTATCATTCCAAGCCATGGTTTCTTCCTGAAAAGCGCAACTATATCTCTTGCAGAAAAAACATTGTTCTCCGTATAGAGGAAATCGAAGACAGCACACAGCAGCGTATAGTCCTCCCGCGTGTCAAGGGTTATCCTTATATCAGGAGCGTTCAACTCTTCATCAGCCTTCAGGTCCCTGATGCGGAATCCTCCGGGGTTTGTCCGGTAAATATAAGGGGTCACGTGCTCCAGTTCAAAATCCTCTTTCGCCTCCTGATGAGCCCGCCTCAGCGCATTGAACGAAATAACCTCGGCATCCAGGCCATGTGGAAAAGTCCGCTCTTTGCAGTTCGAAGTATAGTCAGCGCCTGAATCCATGTGCAGTTCGATAAGTCTGTCTATGATCGAAGGATCTGCACAGGGACAGTCAGCCGTGATCCTTACAATTATATCAAGGCCGGATTCCTTTGATGCCTGATAATATCGCTCAAGTACATTCTCTCTGCTTCCCCTGTACCATCTTACGCCTGTCCTGTCGGCAACTTCGCATATCCCCAGGTCAGGGACATCTGTTGTAGTGGCAACAACGATCTCGTGTAATCTTTGCGCCCTCATGGTCCGGCTGATGACCTGTTCAAGGACAGAGATTGCGCTGTTGTACGGCAGCGGCTTGAGCACTTTTCCGGGGAATCTTTCAGAAGACAGTCTCGCCTGTATTACTGCGCCGATTTTCATGGTTTTATCTCCGGAAAGACATCTCTAATCCTTGTAATAACGGCATCTATATCATCGTCACTCATGGCAGGATAGATCGGGATGCTGATCTCCCTCCGGTAAAAATCCTCGCTGATAGGACAGAGACCTCTGTTGTATCCCAGATTCTGATAATATGGATGCAGATATACAGGGATATAATGCACCTGAACTCCTAATCCTCTCTCCCTTAATTGTCCGAACAGGCGCGCTCTTTGTTCTTTGAAGCCGAATTTAAGTCTTATGGGATAAATATGGTAAGACGAATACGCATAGTCTTTTTCTACCGGTATGTCAAAGCAAGGATTATCTGTAAAAGACCTGTCATAACGTCGCGCTATGTATCTTCTTTTTTCAAGGAATATATCTGTCTTCTTTAGCTGAGATATGCCGAGTGCTGCCTGAATGTCCGTCATCCTGTAATTGTATCCCAGAGACTTCATCTCATAATACCATGCCCCTTCGGCGGTATTATCAATGTCCTGTCGTGAAATCCCGTGCGTCCTGAAGTATAGAAGTTTTTCATAAAAACTCTTATCATTGGTTAAAACCGCACCACCTTCACCTGTTGTAATATGTTTTACCGGGTGAAAACTGAAGACTGTCATGTCCGAGTGCCTGCAGTTTCCAGTTCTTTCATTACTGTAGCGAGATCCAAAAGCATGACAGGCGTCTTCGATAACGATCAAATCATATTTTTGGGAGATTTCCCTGATATATTTCATATGCGCCGGATGTCCTGCATAATGCACCGGGACAATTAATTTTGTTTTTTGAGTTATGCGATCTTCAATCTGTGATGCGTCTATGTTGCCGGTGTCTGCTTCAATATCGACAAAAACTGGCCTGCTCCCGAGGTAGAGTCCTGCATTGGATGTTGCAACAAAAGTATTTGGTGTGGTGATAAATTCGTCTTCCAGTCGCAAACCCGCGGCATAATATGCTCCGTGAAGCGCAGAGGTGCCTGAATTGAAAACAACAGCATACTTTGCATCGCAATATGCAGCGAGTTCATCTTCGAATTCTTTTATTCCGGGGCCCTGAGTGATAAAATCAGACCGCAGGACTTTTACAACCTCCCGAATATCTTCTTCATCTATGAACTGTTTACCATAAGGAATAAATTTTTCCATGGGCGCCGCATCAATACACAATATCAATTTTATTAATAAGACTTTTCAGCTGCCTTATCGAAAGCCACTTATCATTTACATCGGATGAGTATCTGAAACCTTCCGGGACCTTTTTCCCGCCCGCCTTGAAATGTTTTTTGAGTTCCCACCAGTCAAAAGCCGGATATATTATGTAGTGGCCGTCATACTCATATGTGGTCCTTGAGTCCTCTTCTGTTATCATTATTTCATGTAGCTTCTCACCTTCCCTAACTCCGACCTCGACATGCCCGGCATCGGGTTTTATGGCCTTTGCTATATCCGTAACCTTGAATGAAGGGATCTTCGATACATATATCTCCCCTCCCTTTGCCTCATTAATTGCTTTAAAAACAAGGTCAACCCCTTCATCGAGGGTAATCCAGAATCGTGTCATCCTGACATCCGTGATAGGAAAACTGTCCTCTCCTTTATCAACCAATGACTTGAAAAATGGAATAACGGATCCCCTGCTGCCGGCGACATTACCGTAGCGCACAACGCTGAAAATCGTCTTCTTACCTCCTGCATAAGCATTAGCCGACACAAAGAGTTTATCAGAGACCATTTTGGTTGCGCCGTATAAGTTGACAGGGTGCACTGCCTTGTCGGTTGAGAGAGCAATAACCTTCTTGACACCCCTGTCAATGGCAGCGTCAATCACGTGCTCGGCACCGTGAATGTTCGTCTTTATCGCTTCTATCGGATTGTACTCCATGGCGGGAACTTGTTTGAGCGCTGCTGCATGTATGACAATATCCACTCCATCGAAAGCCCTGTAGAGCCTTCCCTTGTCTCTGACGTCGCCTATGAAGAAACGAAGCCTTTCCCTGAATTTCACCATCCGCGCCTGCATGACATACTGCTTGTACTCATCCCGCGAATAGATGATTATTTTCCTCGGTTCATATAAGTTAAGGATTCTCTCCGCAAACTTCTGACCGAATGAACCTGTGCCGCCTGTTATCAGAATTCTCTTTCCGTTAAACATATCTTCCTCTCAAATAGATCGGACCGGCCTGAAGCAGGTCAGCCCAAAATTATCCTGTCCCGTTTCTACCGGCAACTTCACCTTGACAGTTTAGTATATTATTATAAATATTATCCATCTCGTTGATCATGTTGTCGAGCCTGAATTTCTCCATGACAGTATGCCTCGCGCCGGATCCAAGGAATTTTCTGAGGCCGGGATTCCCAACAAGGGATCTCAGGACATCAAGCAAATCCCGGCTGTCTCCGCTCCTGAATAACAAGCCGTTTACCCCGTCCCTCACAAAGCCCCTGAAGGTGGGTATATCTGATACTATAACAGGCATTGCCATTGCCATTGCTTCAATCAGGGATATGCCGAACGCCTCCTTTATCGATGGAAAAACAAATATGTCCATTATACCTAGGGCAAGAGGGACATTATTAACAAGCCCCGGCAAAAAAACCCTGTTGCGGAACTCCTGTGAAACAAGGTCATATATGTTTCTGCTGCTGCTGTACCATCCAGCCAGGAGAAGAACAATATCGTCTCTCTCCTTCATAAGTTCATTTATTGCCCTGATAAGGTTCCCCTGTCCTTTAACAGCCGCAAATCCGGATGTATTGCCTATCACAAGTGCGTCACCGGGTATGCCGATCTCCTCTCTGTATCTCTTTTTTTCCTCATCCGTGATTATGTCCGGATTGAACATATTTACGTCAACCGCAGCATATACGATGTCTATTTTTTCCGGCGGTATATAACCGCTCTTGATCAGCATGTTATAAGCCTGGCCGCTGACGCTCACAAACCTGTCAGGTAGCGAATAGACAAATCTTGTAAGCACATTACTCTTGACCGGGTTGAGGTTATGCTTGATGCGGACCAGCCTCTTCCCTTTCATTTTTGCAGCGATTCCGCCTGCCCAGCTGTCAACAGAACTGTTGGTGACAACCAGATCAACCTTCTCCTCCTTTATAATCTTCATGAGCTTCGGGATAGTCAGCAGGTGGGCCTGTTTGACCATATTAACCTCATAGACTGTCAGCCCTGCCTCTTTTGCCCTTACGGCAAGCATGCTGTTTCTGTGGCATACCAGAATAACCCTGTGATTTCTTCTGCTGAGCCCGACAGCTTCTGTCAGTATACGGTTCTGCTGTCCCCCCCATTTTTTCAGTGTCTCTGTATACAGAATTACCATCAGAAGGCCTCCTTCCTTTGATAACTTCCATACAGCAGCTCCAGTCTGTCCAACATGCCCGTAAATGAATAGGATGTTTCGACAAGTCTTCTGCCGCTCTCACCGAGCCTACGGCTGAAGTCCCTATCACCAAGAGCCTTTATTACTGCCTGTGCTATACAATCAGAGTCACGGACCGGCACAAGCATCCCTGTCTCACCATCACGTATAACCTCCCTGAAAGGAAGCAGGTCTGATGCAATAACAGGCTTTTTCATTGCCAATGCCTGCAGAATAGTCTGCGGTACACCTTCATTTGCATAGGAAGGCTGCACCATAACATCTATTGAAGAAAGAATCGGGACGATATCCTCCCTGTGTCCAAGCAAAAACACATTCTTTCCTGTCCCTGTGCTTTCTATGGTCTTTTCAAGTACAGGCCGGTGCGGTCCTTCTCCGGTGATAACAAGTCGCGCCTCAGGTATTTCCTTCATGATCAGCGGCAATGCCTTTACAAGATAATCAAGGCCTTTCCAGCTCCTTATAACCGATACTGTTCCGATAAGCGGGATAGAATGCCCAAGCCCGAGTTCGTCCCTCAGGTTCTGAAAGGTCAGAGACGGATCAAAGGCTTCAAGGTCAACTCCGGTCGGAATCGACATTATCCGCACCGGATTGAATTTATTCACCTCTATCATCTGTGTTCTTATGGCTTCACCCGTGGTGATGACAATATGCGGCAGACAATTATATAGCAATGAACTCAGCGGGTTTCTTCCTATAGGGGTTGAAAGATGTCTTGTCCTGACAGCAAGAGGACGGGTCCTTGCAAGACGTGCTGCAGGCAGGATCAGCCAGCTGTCCTTTGAGCTGTGGGTATTCACAACCTCTATTTGTTTTGTTTCAATATACCGCTTGACCCTGGTAAAAATCCCGGAAAAATCCCTCCGCCTGAACTGAATTATATCTGTGTGTAAACACTCCTGCCTCGCCCGCTTTAACAGTTGGCTATCAGGCCCTGCCAAAATAAAGACCTCATGCCCCCTGGCCCGCATGCCGAGAGATTCTTTAAGAATCCTTATCTCCTGTCCGCCCCATCCTGTAGATGCCTCTGTATGGAGAATCCTCATTTTACTTGAAATATTTCAGATAAGCCCTGCTTATCCATTCTCTGGAATGAATAAAGAGTTTCTTCCTGAAGACAGTAATACCTATATCACCCACAACAAAACGCCTGATCCTGAAGGGGTCGGTGCGCATGGTATTTGTTCCCTTTTCAGTAGTAAAGGCCATATTATAGCCTGAATCAACTGCGGCCTTCACATAATCAGGGCCATACTTGCCCCACGGCCAGCACAGGGCATTGCATTTTTTCTCCAGCCTGTCCTCGATTGTTTTTTTTGATGTCATCAACTCCTGCCCGAGGGCTGCAAACAGTGTCCCGGCATCAGGATAGAGTATATCCCATCGACTGTGGGTATGGGTATGGGACTGTATATCAGCCAATCCTGATTCCTCCATCAGTTTCAGTTCATCCCACGACATCATTACTTTATAGCTCATGCCTTCAGCAATCATCTTTTCGCATTCTTTATGATCTGGCAGGACCGGGACCGAACCTTCATCCGAACGTCGTCTCAGTCCCTGGCCGGCGATAAGCGACGTGATCACAAAAATTACGGCTTTTAATCTGTATTTCATCAGTATCGGGAATGCAAATATCCAGTTATCAAGCCATCCGTCATCGAAGGTAATCATTACAGCACGGTCAGGGACGGGCTGCTCCCCCTTCATTATGGAATAAAGTTCCGAAGTATCAAGGCTGTGATATCCCTTTTCGCTCAGGTATCGCATTTGATTCTCAAAACTCGAAGGGCTGACCGTGATCGATTTGCCCCTGGGATTTACGTGATGATACATTAGAACAGGGATAGCGGCTGTTTTTTTACCCATCTAACAGTTCAACTGCTCAGAGCAAAAGCATTATAAAGTTTTAAATAAGTGTCGTTCCTTGCCATTAGCTCTTCATGGCTGCCGATGTCGGCTATCCTGCCTTTTTCAAGGACCACGATTCTATCGGCTGACTTGATGGTGGAGAGACGGTGAGCGATGATAATCGTCGTCCTTCCCTTCATCAACCTTTCAAGCGCCTTCTGGACAAGGGCCTCAGATACCGAATCAAGCGATGAAGTCGCCTCATCAAGTATCAAAATAGGGGGATTCTTGATAATAGCCCTTGCGATTGCTATGCGCTGCCTCTGCCCCCCTGAAAGGTTAAGCCCCCTTTCCCCTATTACAGTGTTATATTTTTCGGGCAATGTCATGATAAATTCATCAGCATATGCCATTCTGGCCGCTTCAATGATTTCAGATTCCGTGACTCCAGCCTTTCCGAATGCAATATTCTCCTTAACCGTATCATTAAAGAGTATGACGTCCTGACTGACTATGCCGATAAGTTCTCTGAGAGAAGAAAGTTCCATTTCACTTATATCTATCCCGTCGATCTTCAGAAATCCGCTGGTGGGCTTATTGAATCTCGGTATTAAATCAACCAATGTCGACTTGCCGACCCCGCTCCGTCCCACAACAGCAATAACTTCACCGGGTAAGATCTTGAGATTCACGTCATTCAATACCGCCTCCCCGTCCCTCTCATATGTAAAGGTAACGTGTTCAAACACAAGAGATTCTTTAAAGCTGTCTATTTTTGTATTACCCTGTTCTTCTTGTTTAACATTAAGCAGAACATCGATCCTTTCTATTGATGCCCTTGTCTCCTGCAAAGCGGTATATGCATCGCCTATTTTCTTAATCGGTGAAAATATCATATAAATGGCAACAAGTATAGAGGCAAAATCTCCTGCTGTTATTATTCCCTTGACCACCATATTACCCCCATACCACAGAATCATGGCGATACCCAATCCTGTCAAAATATCGGTAACAAGGCCTGTAAATTCCTTTAACCTGACCACTCTCAAAATCTCTCTGTAGTATCCCTGGTTTGTACTCTTGAATTTCTCTGTCATACTTCTCTCGCGATTGAAGATCTTGATTATCCGGGTTCCAAGGATAGCCTCTCCTACTTTATGGGTAAGCAACGATATCTTCCTTTGCGCTTCTTTCCGCTTCTTTTTAACCTTCTTGCCGAATTTTCTCGTGCTATAGGCTATGAAGGGCAGCAATATAAGGGTCATTAATGTCAAATCCAGTCTTCTGTATAATGCCACTCCGAGCAGAAAGATAACGGTCGGCACTGAAATGATAAAATTTTTGATAACCGCTGAAAACAATCCGTTAAGCGCATCCACATCATACATAATCCTCGATATAATGACACCTGAAGACTCGCTGTTAAAATAACCAGCAGGGATATAAAGTATATGGTTGTAAAGTTTGTTTCTCATTTCCCTGACTAATTTCATGCCGGCAGACTGGATCAGATATGTCTGGCCGAAAGTTAAAAATCCCTTTGTCCCAAAAAGCAGTAAAATGCCTACAGGGAGAAGTTTCAGGTACTCGTATTTTTTCTCGATAAAGATCTCATCAAGTGCCGGCTTAACAGCCCATGCTATAGCCGCAGTAATGCCAGAAATCATAAGTCCAAGCAAAATCCCCGCAAATAACCTCGGCCAGTAAGGTTTTGTGAGTTCAATTATTTTTTTTATGATCTGCATGCTTTATAGTATAACTAAATTCTAAAATTATAAGAAAGCAATTAACTAATGAGTTCATTATTAAGGTGTCATTCCCGCAAGCGAAGCGGGTCGGGAATCTCGTAGCGAGTCTTCGCGAAGAGTCGCTTCGACCTTCTGAAAACAAAGAAAGATTCTCGATGCGAGTCTCCGCTGAGAGTCGCTACGACCGGGCAAGCCGGAATGACGGACAATGTTCTGACTTATGGTCTTCTTAGTAATTAATCCGTTATTCTGGAAGCAGCCGATTTATAAGGAAATTTTGAAGGCTTGGATCCCGCTGCTTATCTTATCCTGAAGCATTAATCTGTGAAGACTTTGTCCTTCCATCCCCTGTGGACTTTAAACGAATATTGTATTATCCGTCTCAGGATTTTTTTTCTTTCAGGCCGCAAGTCGGGGTTTTCGTTCAGATATAAAACGAAAAACCTGAGCCTGCCGAAGAGACCGATAGAAAGGCCTTCATCATTCAGCTTTCCGAGATCCCTTATTATCAGACTGATATTATTATCTTTCTTCATCTTGATCGTATCAAGATCAATAAACCCTATTTTGCCGTTATCCCAGAAGACATTCCAGGGTCCCATATCACTATGATATATACCGTTTCTGTGGAGCTTGCTGATCCCGATCGCAACGGTTCTCAGGATTTCCCTCTGTCTTAAGGGTCTCTCCCGGAAAAGTCTGGAGATTTGAACGCCCTTCATTTCTTCAAGGAAAACAAAACTCTTTTCCAAGAAAAAGAAGTTCTTGACGTCGCCGTAAGCGATGATGCCGGGCGCGTTTATGCCCGATTTCGACAGCCTCTCCGCAGCATTCAAAAATTTAAAAGACTTTGAAGGATAAAACAATAAAGGTCTAAGCTTCTTAATGCCTTTGTAATTGTAGACCTTAAAGTATACAGATGAATCAGAATAAGGCATTCTAATCACGGTCGACCATCTGGTCTGTTGAAAATCATAATCAGGGTATTGTTTTGCAACAGTCAGATCAGACCTGTTGTTCTTCTTTGATATCCAGTCAGGCGGCATGCGGTTCTGTATTTCCATTGCATGTTTCAATATGTCCAGCCTCGTCCTGTCGCAGAAATAAACAGAGTATGAAATCGGCATGTTATTCTTGTGTATGACTATTTTTTCAGCCTCATGGTCTTTCTGCTCGTATCTTCCGGCCAGTTTGAGCACAAGATTGCCTGCAATAATCCCGAAAACCAGTCCGCCCGCAACATCTGACGGATAATGAGAGCCCCCTCCAACCCTTGAGATTGCTATGAATCCTGCGGCGATAAAAAGAAACCATTTTATTCCGGGGAAATAACGTGCCATTACTGCAGCAAGAGCAAAGGAAGTAACTGTATGACCTGACGGAAAAGAATTAAATCCCGAAGCAAAAGTCGGGCCTGCAAAACCCCAGATATCCTCCATGCGAGGTCGCGGCCGGCCGACAAGATGTTTTAAGACCTGGGCCATAATACCGCCGAATATCACCGCAACGACGCCTGCATGGGCAGCCCTTTTTATCCTCCATTTCAGATCAATATCCAAAAAATGTGCCCGGGAGGCTGCCAGCGCAACAGCAACAAGCAACAGCGCCTGTGTTCCACCAAGTCCGAGAAAACTGAGGGATTTGAATAGAGGTTCAAGTTCATGCAATGATTTAATGAAATCCCTGTTATACTGCGTATCGAGAATGAATCCGGCGCAGAGGACTATAAAAAAAAAGACCGGGATTGACGTCACACGGGAAGGATTAATAATTGCCCCCAACAAGTGTTGCTGTAATGGATCCTACAGCGACTTTTGTCTGCATCTTAACCGGAATGTGTTTCATGTCATCTGTAAGCCATATGTACATATCGCCTTTCCGGTTAAAAATCCCCTCTGACTTCATGAGAGGTTTTATTACAATTGTGTTGAACTCGCCGAGGCTTGTCTGAATTTTCTCCTTTCTGAGAATCTGCACCTCAATATTCCATAATCTTTTACTGTCAAATATATCAAGAAAAACCGACTTCCCCACCTCGATGTTCATTGTTCTGATATGATAAAAGCTCGAAAGCGGGTCAAGGGTGTTTTCCCCGATATCCAGAGTCTTTTTATCATTTTCAATATGGTTTATATAGACCGCCTTGCGTTTTTCGTGATCAAAAATAACTTCCTTATGCCTTCTGTGCCGCCCTTCCCTGATCTTCACAAGATAGTTCTGAGGCAGCGCAAAATATGATGACTGCGTTCTTACAATCCTGGATTCTATGCGGTCATCCACAGTGTAAAACAGGGAGACCCAGTCATCTGATCGGGCGGTTGAGACAATCTTCATTGAATCCTGCTCTTTTATTATATTGAGAGTGGCTGTGCCTGCCTTAATTCCCGCCCATGTCAGGTCAAAAATCAGTTTTTCAGGCACATTAAAGGCAAATGCACTATGGGTCAGAGAAACAAACATAAAAATAAAGAATAGAATGCTTCTGTAAAAACCTGTTCTTTTCATCTCGAACCCTTTCATGACAGTCCTGCAAAACATATTCGCTCCTTTTCCACTATGTTATTCATGTCCTGTAGCAACCATTCAGTTACAGGTGCTTTAATCCCCCTTTGGCAAAGGGGGATTAAGGGGGATTTTTATAATTATGTTATTAAAATCTCCCCTTACCCTCTTTTCCAAAGAGGGGTATAAGAGTAGATTTGTATTTCGTGAACCCGTAATTGAATGATTACCATAGCCTGTATTTCTCATCTATAAAATAACTCTGATTTCTGTTATATTAAAACATGTTCATTATTCCCGCAATAGATTTAAAGGACGGACAGTGTGTGAGGCTTCAGCAGGGCAAAAAAGATGCCGTGACAATCTACTCACGTGACCCTTCCGCAACCGCCAGAAAATGGGAGTCTTACGGGGCAAAAGTCCTCCATGTTGTTGATCTTGACGGCGCTTTTACAGGCAGGCAGAATAATCTTAATAATATACTCGAAATAAGAAAATCCGTGAAAATGATAATGCAGGTCGGCGGCGGCATCAGGGATATTACAACAGCAGACAGGCTTATCTCTGCCGGCATCGACCGTGTAATCCTGGGTACGTCAGCGCTGGAAGACTCTGAATTCCTGCTTGAAGCATGCAGCAAATTCCCCGGGAAGATCTTTGTCGGGATCGATGCAAAAGACGGGAAAGTTGCGGTCAGGGGATGGGAAGAGGTCAGTGAAATAGATGCAAAGGAATTTGCCCGGCGAATAGAAACGATAGGCGTCTCAGGCATCATATATACTGACATTGCAAGGGATGGGATGCTTACCGGACCCAATATCCCGGCTCTTGAAGAAATGGTTAAAATAGTGAATGTGCCTGTAATCGCCTCCGGAGGCATCTCAAATCTCGAAGACATAAAAAACCTTTTAAAGATAAAAAATCTCTGGGGCGCGATAACCGGCAAGGCGATCTATTCGGGTTCGCTGGATTTAAAGGAAGCGATAAAACTTGCTCACGGGAAAAATTAAAAATTTAAAAAGCAAAGATAAAAATTACAATTCAAAATTCAAAGATTTATGATTCCTTATTTTTACATTTTTCATTTTAAATTTTGCATTTACTTTGGAGGATAGATGCTTGCTAAACGTATAATCCCGTGTCTTGATGTAAAAGACGGCCGCGTGGTGAAAGGCGTAAGCTTTCTGAACCTGCGGGATGCCGGCGACCCTGTTGAGAATGCGAAGTTCTATGATGAGCAGGGCGCCGATGAACTCATATTTCTTGATATAACCGCTTCCCATGAAAAGAGGAGGATAATCCTGGACGTCGTCATGAAAACAGCCGAGGACGTATTCATGCCTCTTACGGTAGGAGGCGGCATAAAGACCCTTGATGATATAAGGGACCTCCTCAATGCCGGATGCGATAAGGTCTCGATAAATACGACTGCTGTAAAAGACCCTTATTTTATAAGCAGGGCTGCCGAGAAATTCGGGAGCCAGTGCATCGTGGTTGCCATTGATGCGAAAAGGGTTGATGGCAATATGGCTGATGCTACAGGCGAGGACTGGTTCAGAGAAGCGTCGCTTAAGGATGTAATCCTCGAATTGCCTCACCCCCCCATCCCCCCCTTGGCAAGGGGGAGAGCAGGGGGGGTATCCTTGCCAACTGCCCCCCTTTCCTCCCTTCAGCAAGGGAAGCCGACATGGGCCATCTCGACACACGGCGGGAGAAAGATGAAGCTTATTGATGCTGTCAAATGGGCAAAAAAAATGGAAGAGCTCGGCGCAGGAGAATTCATGCTCACCAGCATGGATAAAGACGGCACAAAAGATGGATATGATATAGAATTAACACGCACGATATCAGAGGCTGTTTCTGTCCCGGTGATAGCTTCTGGAGGGGCAGGAACCCTTAAGCATCTCTACGAAGGCCTTGTCAATGGCAAGGCAGACGCTGTGCTTGCTGCTTCGATATTCCACTTCAAGGAATTTACTGTTAAAGAGGCGAAGGAATATCTGAGGTCAAAAGGTGTTGCCGTAAGACTTTAAGAAAAAGAGCCCCTTTGCCATCTTTTAATTATCTGGAATAGACCGGGATATCTCCCGATTTTTTTATTGATCGAGTAGACCGAGGGGTTGCCCCCTTCGGTCTCTCACACCACCCGGCATACGGTTCACGTACCAAGGCGGTTCCCGAAATTAAACGGTTCTGAATTTAACAGGACATCAATCATCGAGACAAG
>JBFMDL010000032.1:0-29303 GCA_040753635.1 Nitrospirota bacterium
TGAAATCTCTCGAATATTAAGAGCTAAATCCTCGCGCCTCTTTTTTAAAATCTCTCCAGTCAAAGTTCATCCCTGATGGAATTTTACACTTAACATAACATAATTTTTTTATTATTTTCAAAGAAAATTTGGGGCAATCAATGCCCTGGATAAACATAGGATAATTGTAAACCTATTATGTTAACATAGTTAACAATGAAGAGAATTGTAATTACCGGAATAGGGGCTGTCAGTCCGCTCGGGAATACTTTTGAGGGAAGTTCCGAGGCTATAATGGCAGGGATGACAGGCATCCGGCGGATAACAAAATTTGAAACTTCTTCTTTGCCCTGGAAAGTTGCTGGTGAATTAAGGGCCTTTAATGCAACAAAATATCTTTCCAGCAAAGAGATGAACAGGCTCGATCCATTTGTACAATACGCTTTGGCGGCCTCTGTCATGGCTGTTGAAGACTCGGGACTATTGCAGGAGTCAGAAGTCATTCTGAGCGGCCCTAAGCGCTCGGAACAACTCTGCGCAAAGCCGAAGCGGCACCGGAATCGAGTCGTGCCGACCTCCACCGGGACCCGTTTCGGAACTCACTTCGAGGGCCCTGCATCCGGAAGTCGGAGGTCGGGATTAAAGAATCTGAAGGAACCTTACTTGCCAAATAAAGACTACCTGACTTCCGGTGGGGTTATTATCGGCTCAAGCAGGGGCGGCATAAGCACTATAGAAAATGCTTTCTTCAGAATTCAAAAGTCGGAAGTCAAGAATCCTGAACCCCGATTTAAAGCTTCAAATTTAAGACTATCGCCTTACATAATGCCATCAACCACTATCAGCATGGCCTCATCTTATGTCGCACAGAAACTGGGTATAAAAGGATATTGCCTGGGAATCTCAAATGCATGTGCATCCGGAACAAACGCTGTAGGCGAGGCGTTCAGATTATTAAAGTCAGGACACAAAGGCCCTTTGCTTGCCGGTGGAGCAGAGGCGCCTGTCTGCGCTTTATGCATTGAGGGATACGGTGTCTCAGGGGCTCTGTCAAAAACACCCCATTCCCGCGCAAGCAGGCCTTTCGATAGAACCAGGGATGGGTTTGTTCTTTCAGAGGGATCCTGCGTCCTGATGCTTGAGGATTACGATATTGCCGTAAAAAGAGGCGCAAAAATATATTCAGAGATAATAGGTTATGTCAATACAACAGACGCTTTTCATCAGACAAAACCCGATAGCAAAGGAGAAGCCCTGGCTATGGAATCAGCTATTGCCGAGGCCGGCATTACACCTCAGGATATTGATTACATCAATACTCACGGCACATCTACACTCCTCGGGGACATGACCGAAGCAGATGCAATCCGGAAAGTATTCGGGAAAAGGGCATCAGAGATTCCCGCAACGGCAATAAAGTCCATGACCGGTCATATGCTGGCAGCGTCAGGAGCTTTTGAAACGGCATGTACTGTAATCAGCCTGAAAAAAGGCATCATACCGCCGACAATAAATCTAAGAGAACAGGATACTCGATGCAGCCTTAATATAGTGACAAAAAAGACCGCTGCTGATATAAGCATTGCGATATCCAATTCGTTCGGGTTTGGCGGGGTGAACGCTGTGCTTGTGTTGAAAAGATTTTCATAGACGAATAGTAACATGATATTTAAATTGTTATTTTTTAAGCATCCCAAAATTTTCTCGCAATCCCATCAATCTCTTTAATTTCTTCGAGAAGTTCAGATTTTATCAGCTTTCCCAGATTGCCGATGGGTGCTGAAACAAGTCAGGCAAGTGCTTTTGATAAAGTGCCTTATGAGAGGAGGGTTGAGACCTTCTTTGTGCATTCCCCGCCGAGTGATGCAAGCATTTTATGGTCGTCATTTGATGCTCAAAACTAAGGCAAATAAACCTCCGGGCTTTTGCGGATTCTGTGTTTTGAGTTGAGATTTGCTTGATGTATTCTTTGAATTTATGAGTAATGTCTTGTTCTGAAATGTCCGGAACTCTGGAAGGTTTTTCCTTAAGTTTGGATTTCTTCATAACTTATAGATTTCTCTTCTATGTCCAACCGCCTTGATGATAATCTCATCTTTTTCGATTACATAAACAACACGCCAGTCGCCAACCCCGAGTTTAAACTGCCCTGACATATCTCCGGTTAATGATTCAGGAGTTATGTTATCAAAATGCTGTGAGAGCCAGGTGATTTTATTAAGGATGCGTTTTACTATAGGACGGTCTATTTTTTGAAGGTCGTTTAAGGCTTCTTTTTCCCATTCAACCTTATGCAAATCTTTTCATTACCTCTTCGTGGGGAATTCTTTTTGAGGGTTTTTTAAGTCTTTGTTCTAATTTTGTCTTGAATTCTTTCTTTAAGTGAAGACCTGAATCTGGGTCTCCAATAATCTCAAGAAGTTTCTGTTCTACAAGCTGTTCAATCTCCTCAGCTGTCATTGCTTTGGCTCTGGGCATATCACACCTCCAATCAGTCCTTATTATAATCCTTCAGCACCTGATTAACAATCCTTCTTGCAATCTCAAAGGCTGCTGCAATTCTGAAAGTTTAATCTAAATTAAATCGCTTTTTCATAAATCCTGTATTTTTTATATAACCTCCCACCAACCATCTCTATTATCCGCTGGACAGGGATATTGTCTTCCAGTATCCACGAGAATTCAACCCTTTTATACCTCCCTTTTTTGATCGGCTTGAACCCTTCCCTGAAAAGCAATGCTTCTATCCCGGTGTTGCGGTATTCTTTTTTTATTCCGAGAAGCATCAACCTTAGATCTCTTATCTTTCTTGAGTAATACAGCGCCTTTGCTACGCTTGCGGGGTTTAATTTCCCGTTCATTTTTTTAAGAACGAGGTTGAAATCTGGGACCATGCCCAGAAACCCGATAGGCTCTTTGCCCTTTTCAGCAATAAGAGTTAAATCAGGCACAATAATCTGCTTCAACCTTTTCCCTGCATATATCAACTCTTCATCAGTCATGGGGATAAAACCCCAGTTCTTGTGCCAGGCTGAATTATAAACCTCTTTGAATATCATCATTTCAGACATAAAATTATTCATGTTTATCGGCCTAACGGTTATCCCCTTTTTATCTGTAATGGCGGCCACTCTTTTTATTTTCTCAGGAAGTTCATTCTGAGTTTCATAAATATAGGCATACAGGTCTTTTATTTTTTTCATGCCGCATTCTACGGAAAGGTTATTATAGTAAAAGGGGTTGTAAGGCGTCATCAGCATAGGAGGCTCGCTGAATCCCTCGATCAAAAACCCGCATTCTTCGTTAGTCGAAAAGTTCATCGGCCCTCTCATGATTTCCATTCCTTCTTTTTTCAGATATCCGGCTGCCTTTTCAAAAAGCGCATCCGCAACAGAGATATCATTTATACAATCAAAAAATCCGAAAAAGCCTGTTCTTTCGTTCTGAAATTCGTTGTGTCTCCTGTTGACAAACGAGATTATCCTTCCGGAGATCTTCCCTTCCTTTAAAGCAATATAATATTTTGCCCCGGCGTGCCGAAAAAACGGATTTTTATCAGAGAAATGCATCTGCATTTCTCTGTTTAACTGTGGTATAAAGTTAGGGTCTTTTGAATAAAGAATGAAAGGAAGTTTAATGAAATCACCGAGGTTTTCCTTCTGGACCTCAATGACCTGGATCATTATGAAATTATTGCAAAAGCCTTACCGACTTTTTCAAAAGCATTCAATACGATATTAAGATGTTCATCAGTATGTGTAGCCATATAACTTGTTCTGATGAGAGCCTTTCCATTGGCTACCGCCGGACTTACAGCCACATTGGCAAATACACCTTCCTGCTGCAACATCATGGCCATTTTAAATGCCACAAGATCATCGCCGACCAGTATAGGAATTATGGGGGTTTCGCTGGGACCCAATTCAAACCCTAAAGACTTTAACCCGTCATGCATCTTTCGTGTATTTTCCCATAATCTCCCGATACGTTCGGGTTCATTTTCGATAATATCAACTGCTGCGCTGACCGCTGCTATCGATGCAGGCGGAGGGCTTGCACTGAATATCAACGCCCTTGCAAAGTGCTTGATGTAATGTATGACCCTTTCTTCACCTGCAATGAAACCGCCGATTGAGGCAAGGGATTTGCTGTATGTACCCATGATCAGATCAACTTCTTTTTCGAGTCCGAAGTGCTCGGCTGTCCCGCGACCAGTTTTGCCGAGAACTCCGATGCCATGGGCGTCATCGACCATCAATCGTGCATCATATTTTCTGGAGAGTTCCACCACAGCGGGGAGATTGATTATGTCGCCTTCCATGCTGAATACGCCGTCGACAACAATCAGTTTTTTCCTGTCCCTGTTTTCTCTCAAAATCCTCTCGAGGTCTGCCATGTCATTATGTCTGAATTTCTTTACTTCTCCGTAGGAAAGTCTGCAGCCATCTATGATGCTGGCATGGTCCATTTTGTCGATTATTACTATATCATCTTTTCCTACCAGGGCCGAGATCACTCCCAGATTGACCTGGAACCCTGTCGAAAAAACAAGAGCGGTTTCTTTGCGGATGAACCGTGCGAGTTTTTCCTCGAGCTTGACATGAATATCCAGAGTCCCGTTAAGAAATCTCGAACCGGCGCATCCGGAGCCATATTTTCTTATCGCTTCAATCGTTGCCTCTTTTACTTTAGGATGGTTTGTGAGTCCAAGATAATTGTTCGAGCCCACCATTATCATTCTTTTGCCGTTTATAATAACTTCGGGATCCTGCGCGCTTTCGATCACCCTGAAGTACGGATATATCTCTGCGGCCATCAACTCTTTTGCCTTTGTAAATCTGTAACACTTGTCGAACAAATCCACCTTTTTTTCTACAGCCATTGGTGAATTCTGTACCAGTCTGCTGTCCATTTTATCCCTTCCCGTAGAGTTATTCTTGTATCAAATCCCAGTTCTTCTTTTGCTTTACTGGAATCACATGTCCAGTTCGAAAACGCAAAGTCTTTAATCCTATCTGTGTTTATTATACCTTTTTTATTTATTTTTTGACCTATAAAAGCTAAAAACGGCATAACAGAACGAGGGAATCTTATCTTTACAACTCTTGAATCGAGCGCCGCACATATCTCATTTGCTATATCTTCATTAGTATAAAACATGCCGTCAGATAAAAAAAATGTTTTATCCTCGCCGCCCCTGCTTTCTGCTGACAATATTATACCCTGAACCAGATCTTCAACATAAAGCAGAGAATAATAACATTTTCCCCAGTACGGGAAAATGCCTTTTTGCAAGGCTTTAAACAAAAAGAAAAAATCCTTATCTCTCGGCCCATAAATTGCCGGGGGACGCAGAACAGTTACAGGCATTTTGTCCCGGTATTTCATAACCGCCTTCTCACCTTCCAGTTTGCTCTTCCCATAAACAGAAACCGGCATGGAGGGTGAATCTTCTGTAACAGGTTTGCCGTTCCTGCTCGGCCCGGTTGCGGCCAGACTGCTTAAAAATATGAATCTCCTGACCCCTGAATTCCTATCTGCCAGAGCCTGCAATAATTTTTTCGTGTTCTCAGAGTTTGCCTGGAAAAACTCTTTTTCGGAAAGGGCCTTTGTAAGTCCTGCCAGATGGTAAATATAGTCATAATTATCTATTTTGTCATAATAAGTTTCCGGGCAGGCAAGATCACAATAAACATATTTAATGTCAAGGTTTTCTATCCAGTTAAGGTTTGAAGTTTTTCTTACAAGACAGGTTACGTCGTAACCTCTTTTGATTAGAGCTTCCACAAGATGGCTTCCGATAAAGCCGGCAGCTCCTGTCACAAGAGCTTTCATAATGTCACAGTATTGTTATTTATAGAAGTATAAAGAGTCAAGTATAATTTGCAGCCGGATCAGAAAACCTGCGATAACGCCTTTAAAAATTTATTTATAATCAACCTTCTCAAGATACTATTCCTCAATGCATTTTTTTAGGGTATTATTAAGTTCATCGAGCTTGAAAGGTTTCTTGAGAACACAAATCCCTTTGCTCCTGAATTCCTCTTCAAGGTCGGAAGTAACAAAGGCGGAACATACGATTATTCTGGGTCTTTTCGGATTACTGCTCGCTTTTCTTATGACTTCTGTCCCATTTCCCTCGGGCATCCGGAGGTCAATAAACAATATATCTATATCCTCTGAATCGAGCTTTACAGCGGCTTCCGACACGTTTGACGCTGTAATAACTTCGTGGCCGCTCTTTCTCAATGCCCTGTCAAGAAACCACCTTACAAGTTGCTCATCGTCTACGACTAATATCTTCATAATAAATATGTGATATAAATATTAATAAATCATTATCAATTATGCAAGGAATTACTATCTGTTATTTTTTTCCTGCAAAAAACCGAATTTTTGCATCCTGTATCTAAGCGCGTCTCTTGTCAGGTTCAGAAGCCTGGCTGCCTTTGTCTGGTTCCATTTTGTTATTTCAAGCGCCTGCTTAATGAGTCCCTTTTCAACCTCTTCGATATCGAAACCGCCCGGGGGAATACTGATTTCGGTGTTTATCATGCTTTTGGCCTGCAAATCATTTTTCAAAAACTCGATGGGCAGATGTTCAGGCAGTATATAATCTTCGTTCTCAAGGATCATCGCGCGTTCTATGACATTCCTGAGCTCCCTTATATTCCCGGGCCATTGATAATCAATAAAAGATTTTTCAGTTTCCCTGGATATCCCCTTCACATTTTTCTTGAATTCCCTGTTATATTCATCAATAAAAAATTCTGCAAGAATCGGTACGTCTTCACTCCGTTCCCTGAGCGGCGGGAGCACAATCGGGATAACCTTTAATCTGTAATAAAGGTCTTCCCTGAAATTCCCTTTAGCCGCCTCTTCGGTAATATTTTTATTGGTTGACGCAATGATTCTCAGGTCAACAGTGATATCTCTGATCCCCCCTATCCTCTTGAAAGTTTTATTTTCTATTACTTTCAGAAGTTTCGCCTGGGTGCTGAGTTTCATATCCGCAATTTCATCGAGGAATATAGTGCCGCCGTCGGCAAGCTCAAAAAGTCCCTTCTTCATCTGCTTTGCGTCGGTGAAAGACCCCTTTTCATGACCGAAAAGCTCACTCTCAATAAGAGTCTCCGGCAACGCAGTACAGTTTATGTCCATAAACGGTTTTTCCGCCCTTTTGCTTTCATAGTGAATAACCTTTGCAATAAGGTCCTTGCCTGTCCCGCTTTCGCCCTGCAGGAGAATTGTAGTAGCGTCACTTTTAGAGACCTTTCTTACTAAATCCAATATCTTTAGCATTTCTTCTGATTTTCCGATTATGCTTGAAAAACCATATTTCTGCGAAAGCTTCGACCTGAACTGTGATACTTCTTTTCTTAATGAAGAAGTCTCGAGCGCTTTTTCGATAAGGATTTTCAGTTTATCCATATTAAAAGGTTTCTCAACAAAATCATACGCACCGACTTTAATTGTCTTGACCGCGGTCTGTATATCTCCAAATGCTGTTATCATGATAACGATCGCATCTTGGCTGTCTTTCTTAATCTTCTCAAGTACATTTATCCCTGAAATATCAGGCAGGTGTATATCAAGCAAGGTTATGTCCGGCTGTTCTTCATAAAATAAATCCAGACCGACTGAGCCTTTTTCTGCAACAATGACCGAGAATCCTTCTTTGGTCAAGTTCTGTTGTATAGACCAGCGAAGAAGTTTCTCGTCATCTATAACAAGTATTTTTGCTTTTCCCAAATTTACCTCTTCCTTGGAAGTATTATGTGGAAAGTGCTGCCGGAGCCTATCCGGCTTTCTACAAAAATCTTTCCTTTATGTCTTTCTATAATATTTCTGCTGATCGCAAGCCCTAATCCCGTGCATAGATGCTTGGTCGAAAATTTTGGTTTAAAGACATTCTTCAGGTCTTCCCCGGACATCCCTTTTCCTGTGTCCGAGAAGGTTATCTCTATTTCATCTGAGCGATGTCTATTATATATAGCCATAGTAAGCTTGCCGCCATCAGGCATTTCATGGAGTGAGCTGTTGACTATGTTTAAAAAAGCCTTCTCAATCTGTTCCGGATCGATTATCACCTCGGACATATTGTCCGATATAGACTCAATTTCCACTCTTATTTCATGAGCATCGGCCTGTATAGTGTTTTTAACCTTTTCGATAATAGCATTAATATCCGCCGGAATCAAATTCAGTTCCGGCGGCCTGGCAAAAACAAGGAGGTCTTTTACCGCCATATCAAGCCTCTCTATCTCGCCGAGAACCTCGTTTGCGATCTCCTTCCTGGGACTGTCATCCGGGAAATCCTCAGCCAGCACCTGCAATGCGCCGCTTATGCCCGCCAGAGGATTTTTGATTTCATGTGCAACTGCAGACGCTATTTCACCTATAGATGCCATTTTCCCAATATGGCTGATCTCATCGGCATGATATCTGTCGATCTCCTTTTTTGATTCTTCGAGATCCGAAAGTATAGAATTAATTCCCTTTGCAAGCATTCCTATCTCATCTTTTCTATTGGTGAAAATCCTTGTCTTCAGGTCTCCCTCCTCGACCTTTCTGATATGATCTATAATCCCGGAAATGGATTTCTTCATAAGATACGTCCTGAACAAACCAATAGCGGCAAAAAATGCAATTAAACCTAATACAGAGTATATTATTATCCATTCGCCAATAGCTTCCATAATCTGTTCATTCCCCGGGCAGATTTTTATATATCAAAAAAACTGGATAATAATATTTATTGCGCTCCATAGCTGTGAAGCCCTGAAAGAAGAAGGTTTACTCCGAGATAAGTGAAAATTACAGCCAGGAAACCCATAACAGCAACAACTGCGACCTTCTTCCCCTTCCAGCCTCTCATCAAACGGCTGTGGAGATAAAATGCATAAAAGAACCAGGTTATAAGGGACCATGTTTCCTTTGGATCCCATGTCCAGTACTTGCCCCATGCCTGATCCGCCCATATGGCTCCGAATATCAAACCGCCGAGTGTGAATATAGGGAAGCCTATGGCTATACTCTTGTATGTAAGTTCATCAAGCACGTCATGAGAGATATTAAACCCTGTGATAACTTTTTTCAGTATATGACCATATCTCCAGATTATGAATGCAAGTGCGGCGGACAGAGCCCAGCTCAGCATTGAAACAGCCGCTGAACTGCTCCGGAAAGAAGCCTTAAAGAGAAAGCTTTTTATAAGTTCCTCATGAGTTTTTACCGACAGTTTGAACGTAAGGTAATCTATGCCCATCGCTGAAAGGGTTATTATGAATATGCTGAGCATAACCGTCCAGAAAACATATGCAGGCTCATTTCTCTTTTCAGTCCTCATAATAAGATACATAATGCCCGAGCTGAAAGAGACCGCAAAAAGCGCATACGAAATAAAACTCATCATTACATGCGCAAGCAGCCAGTTGCTCTGAAGCGCAGGCACAAGCGGCTGAATGTTCTTTGACATGCCGGAGATATCTATAAAGGCAAGAGCAAGTCCTGCAACAGGGGTTATAAAGGCTCCAAACGAACGGTTCTTGTATTTAAATTCTATCACTAAATATGCAAGTATAAGACACCAAACAAAGAAGATAAGCGATTCATAGAGATTTGTAAGCGGTGCTGCTCTCAGCCATCCCATCTGGCCGATTTCTTTGAATTCCGCCCATCTCAATAAAATCGCAAATGTCTGGAATGCAAATCCGAAAATCGTTATAGTTGTTGCAATTATTCCTATCTGGGCTTTTCTAAAAGCAAGATAAGTAATGTATGCGATCATTGCAAGAATATATGCAATAGTTGATAAACCAAAAAAGACTGAACTGTCCATTTATTTTCCCCCTTTATGACCAGCGGTTAGAATCCCGACCAGCTTATCTATCTTCCTTTCAAAGGCAGCCCTGTTTTTGTTCGCAGACGCGCCGATTATTATCCGCGAGGTATTTTTTTCCTCTGAAATATTAATCCATATCCTTTTATGGCTCATAAAAAATGTGATATAAAGCCCGATGGACATAATGATACAACCGAGATAGACGATAAAGACGCCGGGATCTTTTCTTACCTGCATGCCTGTATATTCCACTCCCCAGTAATCCAGAAACTCTACCCTGTTGCCGTCGGGCAGGCTCCAGGTCTGCGGGTATCTTTTCAAAAGCCACCCGGAATATTTCTGTTTTCCTGCCTCTGTGAATTCAATATATACAGCGGGATTTATCATCTGCTCGGCATACGTAAATGCCCTGCCGCCCGGGTCTATGGAAAGGGCGGGACTGAAATTGATGATGTGCCCTTCAATAGAAGTGCCTGGTATCGTAAATCTATCACCTATTTTGGGATTTATTTCAGCGTTTCTCCCGTCCTTTGAGAATATCTTTAATACAAAAATACCTTTATCCATGCTATTTGGAACAGCGCCATAACTCGACTGGTAAAATGTTATCCCGTTATAAGTCAGGGGGTCATTAACCTCTATAGATTTCTGCATCACCTGTTTGCCGTCTTTAAATACAGTCAGCCAGCTTTTGTACTCTTTGGGCATGTCGCTTCCGCCGTAAAAATCAACTTCAAAATTATCGCATCGGATTTCAAATCCCAGCGGCACCTCGGTTCTGTTGTCTTTATAAGCTACCGAAGAGGCCGAGCCTTCCGGGAGGTTCAGGTAAGCATTAAAACCGAAAAATGACCCGATTATTGCACCTGCAAGTATTATCAGGATACTTAAATGTGTTATATATACACCGAGTCTTGTAAAATTGCCTTTTTCTGCGTAAAGCTGCAGTCCTTTGTCCTCAGAAGACTGATAGTTTTTGAAACCGATATCTTTCAAGGCAGATGAAGCAGCCTCTTTAATGCCTGCTGTCTTGCCTTTTAAAGTCAAAGTCTTTCGTATGGACATTTTTTCAAGATGGTCTGCAGTTAAAGGGCGTATAGGCTCTTTGACCATCTTCAAAATCCTTGGAAGCCTGTCAATAGAGCATATTATAAGATTTGAAGCAAAAAGGATCAGCAGGGCCACAAACCACCATGAATGGTACATATCCGTAAAACCAAGACTGTCAAGAACCCCGTAAATGCTGTGAGCTGTTTCATGTCCAACCCCGAACATCTTTACAAGGATCTGGATGTTCTTCTCGGGTTCAGCCTGCTGTTCAAGGATGGTGCCTACAATAGATGTGAGCGATATCAGAGCAAAATTAATAACAGCAAATTTGACCGAAGCAAATATGTCCCAGATTATATCTGTTATTGTCTTATTCTTTTCTTTTTCCACCATATGCCTTTCCTGAAAACAGAGTTTTATATAATAAAATTTTTATTTATGACAAAACAAGAGAATTCACCCCTTGAGCAATTTCGGCCTGTCTCTTTTTGCATTAACGATACATAAGAAGCCAAAAGGTTCTTTATAAGGATTCAGCAACTGATGAGGCGTATCCGGTGATATATACAGTGTATCCATGTATTTCATCTCCCGTTTTATATTGTCAGTACGTGCAACCCCTTTGCCTTTTACGCATATTACTACATGCTCATGTCTGTGTTTTTCCAGACTGCTGTAGCCGCCAGGGGAAATTTCGAAATACCTGAGATGAAATTTCGTAGTCTCTCCATGACTGCCGATTAAGACCTTCCTGATAATATTTGTCCATTCACCGCTTTCTGTTTTATACGGCTCATTCCTGACACCACGCCATCTACAATCGCCCATATGTTTATAAAAAGCAGATCTTTTATATTTTTTTTGGCACAGGTGTTCGATGTCTATGTCGCAAAAAGACTTTTCGAGCATTTTTTTTCGCATAAATCAAGTCTCCTTGTTTATGATTTCAATCAAATGTAATTATTGACTTAAGGGAGTTTTCAGCCCTGTAGGTCAGCCTGAACGCATCAGCCGTCTTTTCTATCGGGAACCTGTGTGTTATGAGTTTGTCTGAGGATATAACCCCTTTTTCTATAAGTTCATATGCATCTGCGGTATCAGCCGGCCCGCATGAATAACTGGTTATGATGTTTATATCACTGAAATACAGATAATTGGGGTCTAAAATCAGCTTCTCACCGGGTCTCGCCGGTGTAAAAAAAAGCACCTGCCCTCCCGGCCGCACACATTCTATGCCCGCCATCATCACATCCACACTATTAGGGCCGGCGATCACAAGTTCCGCCATCTCACCATCAGTGACTTCTTTTATTGCAACTCCAAGATCCTTTTCCGATACGTCAATTATGAAATCAGCGCCCGATTCGAGGGCCTTGTCCAATCTGAATTTCACCATGTCGGCCCCGATCACCATCCCGGCCCCGTACTCCTTTGCAATCAATATATTAATCATTCCCATGACACCGAGTCCTATAACGAGCACTGTATCGCCTCGTCTGATCCCTGATCTTTTTAACCCTTTAACAACACAGGCAGCCGGCTCTATAAGCGTGCCATCCTCAAAACTGATCTTCTCAGAAAGCGCGATTGTATCATGTTCGAGATTCACTGATGGTATTAATATATATTCAGCGATTCCACCGGGGACTATCTGTGAATTTTTCCAGGTAAGGCACTGGACATAATCCCCCCGCCTGCAGAATCTGCATGCAAAACATGGGGCATGGTGATGAGTGAAGACCCTGTCTCCTTTTTTAAAGGAAGTAACATGCCTGCCGACCTCGACGACCTCGCCTGAAGGTTCGTGCCCTATAACAAGCGGCGCCTTTTTCTCGATATACCAGGGCATGACATCGCCTGAACATATACCGCAGGCCATTGTCTTTATCAGCGCATCGCAAGGACCTAAAGAGGGGACAGGCATATCCTCTATTCTTATGTCGTTAAAATTGTATAATCTTGCGACTTTCATTTTATCTGAATCATCAAAAACGTTTAAACGGGATTACTATCAGCCTTTATAATAACAATGATCTGTCGGGGCTGAAAGTATTAATTATGAGGGATAAGAATCAGCTTTTGCAATACGATCAAATATATCTGCAGAGGTCTCCTATTCTATTCCTTTTGCATTTTCCTTATAATCTCTCCAAGCCTTTTTATTTCCTCACCGTATAAGGCCCAGTTGCCATCCCTCTGTGCCTTAATAGCGCGGTCAAAATGCTCTTTTGCAAGCGCAGTAAGGCCCCTTTCCTCCTTAACGGCGGGAAGCCGGACAGATTCGAAAGGCGCCGCCTCTTCCGAGACTCTGACATCCCCGAATATTCTCGAAAGCGCGGCATCGAGTGTTTCCTCCATTGCTATCCGGTTTTCGTATGCAACTATAACTCTTTTCAGTTCCGGTATTTTGCCTGTCTCAGCCCTGAGATAAAGGGGCTGTACATATATAAGAGAGTTTTCAATCGGTATAACCAATAAAGTCCCCTGGATCACCTGTGAACCGCGCTGATCCCAGAGAGATATCTGCCTCGATATCTCCGTATCCTGGTTTATCCTGGCAACTATCTGTTTCGGACCATAAACAAGCCTGTCCTTGGGAAAACGGTATACAATTAACCTTCCATAATATTCTCCATCGCTTCGGGCTGCCATCCAGGCGGACAGGTTGTCCTTTTTCTTCGGATTAAAGGGGAGCATCAGTATGAACTCCTCTTTCTTTTCTTCCGGCAATTTCATTATTGTGTAATAAGGCTCCATCATCTCCTTCTTCAGGCTTGTCCCCATGACAGGTATCTCCCACTGGTCTTCCTTGTTGTAAAAAATCTGCGGGTCCTCCATGTGGTAAGTCGAATAAACCGCTGTCTGAATACTGAATATGTCCAATGGATACCTAATATGTTTTTTCAGATCAGCCGGCATCTCGGAAAGAAGCTTAAGGGTTCCCGGGAATATGTTGTTTATTGTTTTAATAATCGGGTCGTTTCCATCAGATATATAAAATTTCATGCTGCCATCGAAGGCGTTAATCGTCACCTTGACAGAATTTCTGATATAATTGATTCCGCTGGCTATCCGCTGTGAATAGGGAAACCTTCTGCTTGCAGTATATGCATCGCATATCCAGAAAAGTTGCCCGTCATCGGATATGACCATGTAAGGGTCTCCGTCAAATATCAGGAAAGGCATAACTTTATTTACCCTTTCTGTTATATTTCTGACAAAAAGGATTCTGCTTTCATTGGTAACATCGTTTGAGAGGAACAACTTCATCGAACCAAAATAAGCGGAAAAAAGAAGTTTCCTGAAAAAGGAGTCTATTACAACTCCGCTGCTGCCCGAATACTCCGTAAAAACATTCTCCTCTCCAGAGGGGTAGTCAAACTCTTTCGATTTTGTATTGACAATCACATACTTGCTCGACAGTTCGCCATAATAGATTTCAGGTCTGCGGACCTTTATGTTATCAACAGTCGATACAGGGGGTATATCTTTGACAAGCAATACAGGCAACCCTTCCGGAGTTACCTGATTAACAGGTCCGAGGGTCAGCCCGTACCCATGGGTAAACGTGAGTGTCTCGTTTATCCAGTTACGCGTCGGGATGCTTTCCGTAGAAAGCTCCCGCGGGGAAAGCATCGTCTGTCTGTATTCACTGTTTATCATATAACGGTCATTGCCGACTGAAGCAAACTCGTAATATGTTCGAATCTCCTGTACCTGGCTGAAGGTATCAAGGAGAGGCCTATGGTCCCAGAGTCGTATATTTTTTATGGTTGCGCTGTTCTTCTTTATATCATCTCTGTCAAGCTTGGTGCTTCCTGATATATCCCTCTCCTGCACCATATCTATACCGAAGCCCTTCCGTGTTGCAGCGATGTTATGTTTGATATACGGTGTTTCTTTTACAAGTTCATTCGGAGCCACCACAAATTTTTGTAGAATAGCGGGATACACCGGGTTGCCGATAAAAGACACTACAAGATAAAGAGCCACACTCCCGATCAGGATCATTCTGCGCCTGAGAAAAATGTTTATCATAATAAGAACCGCCGATGCGACAGCGACAAATATCTGCGCCTTCAGAAATGGCATAACAGCATGAATATCCGTGTAGGTTGCACCTGCCACATGTCCATGTGATGAGTACAATATTGCATGCATTCCTATATATGCCTTACAGGCCAATACAAGAAAAATAAGAGATCCTGTAACAGAGAGATGAGCTGAGGCATACCGCTCGGAGGTCATGCCCTTTTGCGTCAAAAATACAGCGCCTTTTAATATGTAATTCAAGGCTGAAACGACAAGAGATACCACCAGAACAAGCAGTAAGATCATCACAATGATTTCATAGACAGGGAGGGTAAAGAAATAAAAGGAAACGTCTCTCCCGAATATCGGATCGGAATAACCGGCATCTGCACTTTTAAGATGATACAGAAATGTCAGCCAGTTATTATTTAATAATACCCCTGCAAACAATCCGGTCAATACAGGCGCAATAATTTTCAGCTTGTCGAAATGTCTCAGGACATCAAGCTGGGGGATTGTCTGGCTGTAAGAAGTAACAGCAATAGACCGGCCCTTCGTAACCTGCATCGAAATCCAGATGTTTATATAGGTAATAACAAAACCTGCCAGCCAGCCTGCAAGTCCTGAAATCACCTGAGCATTTAATTTAACGGTAAATATTTTTTCGAAACCGGCGTCTCTAAACCATAACAGATCAACATATAACGAAATGAACTGCGGCAGAAAAAATAACGCCAGAAACAGAGCGATGGAAAATAATATTATAAGCCCGGATATTCTTCCTCTCAATTATCCCCCCTGAATACTTTGTTAAAGATATATTATCATTTAAAGAGTTTAATTTGAATAAACTTCGAAAAAAAGCAAAGAAATTTTTGAATTTAATGATTTGGATCATTGCTGTCCAAAATAATTTCAAATATACATAAGAAGGCGGGATGTTGAGGAAACAGAATAACGACACCCTGAAAATTAATCCACAAACAATTACAAAATAACACAAATACAGAGTTATCGTTAATACGTTTATTTAACAAAGTCGAGGTCTGACATTTAATAATCATGTCGATTTATTCTGTTTTCGAGGCATTCCGCCTTCTGTAAAGTTTTATTTTGGACAAGTATGGATTTGGATATATCCCATGACTCTTGCCCGTCCGTCGGACGATATTATCAGCGGGAAACAAATCACAAAAGAAAATAGCAGCAATTCAACAAATTATTATGGAACAACAGCGTATTTAATCCCGATGCCCTTAGCCATCTTGGCGAATACGTTACTGATCTCCTGAAGAGAATAGGTATCTGAAATTAATTTTTTTACATCTATTTTCTTATGCTTAAGTAAGAGCAGCGCCTTTTTCACATCTTCCGGCGCAAAATGGAAAGTGCCCCTGAGTGTTATCTCATCATAATGCAGTCTTTCGGCATTAAAATTTACTGCCGTTCCTGCTTTGCATCCTCCGAACAGTATAACTGTCCCGCCTCTTCTTACATAATTTACAGAAGCCTCCCATATTTCAGGCTGCCCTGTACATTCAAAGACATAATCAGCGCCGATCCCGCCCGTAAAATCACGAACAGACTTTTCCTGAAGGGAATGATTGATCACGATATCAGCGCCCAGTTTCTTTGCTATCTTTAGTCTCTCTTCCTCAAGACCTGTTATCATTACTTTAGCGCCCTTTGATTTTGCCAGCATAAGGTGCAAAAGACCGATCGGGCCGGCTCCGATAATGAAAATCACGTCTTTCTTGTTGATTCTCAGCGGTTCCATACCGTGCACAACGCATGAAAGCGGCTCAAGAAATGCGGCTTCCTTAAAACTTAGATTTTCAGGTTTCCTGTAAACATTCTGCCTTACAATATGTTTTGGCAGCAAAATATATTCGGAAAAAGCTCCGAGTATTTTTGTGAGCATTACATTCTCACAAAGGTTGAAAAGATTCCGTTTGCAGTATGAACAATTAAGGCATGGGGCGCTGTGTACAGCCGCTATGGAATCGCCTATTTTGAACTTGCTGACCCCCCGGCCTTTTCCAGCTACTATGCCGGAGAATTCATGTCCGAAAGGCCCGGGCATGGGTATCAATGAATGACCTCTCAAATAAGCCTTAAGATCGGTGCCGCAGGTCAGCGACGCCTTGACTTTTATGAGCAGTTCGCCTTCTGAAGGTTCGGGGGTCGCCGCCTCTCTTATTTCTATTACGCCCGGACTGATCAAAAAAGCGGAAAGCACGTTCGTACCTCCTGTTTTTTATCTAAAATTTGATCTTTGAAGACAGAAATAATGGATACTGGTGTTTTATGGTCATAAATTCCATCAAAAAAAATAACTCAAATGTGGTTGGAAGTCAAGATATTATTAAACATTGCAGCTAATTCGCCTGTATTGCTGTTAATATAATTAGTTGATTTTATTGGAATTATTTAGTAGCTATTGTGACAAGGAATTATTTGCTGATTTATACCGAATGGAATTAAACTAAATTTTTTGTATAATTTATTGAAAATTTAAGTAATATAATTATCGACCATGACAAATATCTTTTTAATAGAAACAGTCCGTGACGGACTCAGAATTATAAAATCATATCTTTCAGACAATAATTTAAATTATATGGAATTCAGTTCAGTTAATGATGCTATTAAAACCAATGAAGTCCCTATGTTGATTATTCTGCTTGTGAATAAAAATCTTGAAAATTTCAAAAAAGACGCTGAGACCTTGAAAAATAGCCCTGCTTTTTCGAGAATTCCCAGAATTTTTATTTTGCCGTTCGAGATTTCCGGGATGACAACAAACAGTGAAATAATTTATGGGGAGCCTTCGTTCCAGATTCCCGTTGATAAATTAAAGTTTCTTTCTACTGTTTCAAGATTTCTCAAAAGATCTCCGCGGCGTGTTTTCCGGATACTTATAACAATACTCGCTGAAGGGAGCAATATAAGATATTCAGGCATCTCTATTGATTTCAGCGAAACCGGAATGGCCTTTGAATGCAATGCCGACTTTCCGGGAGGACATAAAGTTAAAATAAATTTTGTCAATCCCAGAAACAGGAAGAGGTTCTTGCTGCAAGCCGAGATTGTTCGAAAGGCATCTACTCAACCCGGCGGTTCTGCATTTTATGGTGTTAAGTTCAGAGATATGACCGACTCCGACATAAAAGAATTAATGGGTTTCATAACAGGGGAAAGTTAATCAAACCGATATTATGGGAAAGATTTGAAGATAGCATATTTTGACTGTTTTTCAGGAATTAGCGGAGACATGTGCCTCGGCGCTGTTGTTGATGCCGGCGCGCCTGTGAATGAGATAAAAAGGCGCCTGAAAAAGTTAGATGTAAAAGGCTACTCCCTGACAGAAAAAAAGGTTAAACGAGGAAGCATTTCAGCAACGAAAATCGATATCATACTCAGGGCGGAAGAGAGAAGAGAAAAACTAAAAGGGAAGAAGTGGAAGGATATTCAGCAGATAATCAAGACCTCCGCCCTCCCTGAAGATATCAAGCATAAAGGATACGAAGTATTCAAAAATATCTTCGATGCAGAGTCGAAGGTTCACGGTGAAGCAATAAACCAAGTCCATCTGCATGATTTATCCGGTATCGATTCTATGATCGATATTTTCGGCACATTGACAGGTCTTTCTTTGCTCGGTGTTGAAACTATATATTCTTCACCTGTAAATCTGGGCGGGGGAGTTGTAGATACCGCACACGGAGTTTTACCCGTGCCCGCTCCTGCAACAGCCGAGATTTTAAAGGACGTGCCGGTATATTCTTCCGGAAATTCTTCTGAGCTGACAACGCCCACCGGAGCAGCAATTATAAAAACGCTCTCCAAAAATTTTGGTGGAATGCCCGTTTTGATCCCGGAGAACATAGGCATCGGAGCAGGGAGCAGGGAAATTGAGAATAGGCCCAATATCCTCAGGATTTTCATAGGAAGCCATTACAAAAAGGGTTCTGACGAGACCGTTACAGTAATAGAGACCAATGTCGATGATATGAACCCCCAGATATACGACTATCTTATTGAGAAGCTTTTACAGAAAGGCGCGCTTGATGTGTACATCACGCAGGTAATGATGAAAAAAACAAGACCCGGCATTAAATTGAGCATATTGTGTGATAAGCATATGGCTGATGACCTGATATCTCTGTTATTTAAAGAGACTACCACCATCGGGGTTCGTTATTACGAAACTAACAGGGTCACGATGATGAGGGAAATCAAATATGTGAAGACAAAATATGGGAAGATAAGGGTGAAATATTCCGTATCGGGGAATTCTGTTTCAAAAAGCTCTCCTGAATATGAAGACTGCAAGAGGATTGCAAAAGAAAAAGGCATTCCCCTTATCAATGTTATCGAAGAAGTAAGAAAGGCTTCAGGGACCAAGACTGGCGACTGACACGTGGTAGGCAACTGGCAATGCTTTTTTAATTCAACAGCCTCCTTTTCAGCTTTTCATAAAAATTCTCTCTTTTGCCTATCATGATAACCACAACCAACCTGTCTTTCTCAAAAACCTCGTAGATAATTCTGTAAGAAGTGCCTTCAAAATTAAAGTGATAAGAACGCAGTCCTTTAAATGAGTATCCGAGTTCAAATGATTCAAAAGGAGATTCCTTGATTTTTTTAAAATGTTGACTTTTAATTTCTTTTGCTAATTTTGGATGGAGAGATTTTAAATCTTTTTTAACCGTCTTTATTGCCTTGAGTTCAAACATGCCTTAGCTCTTGGCAAAGATGTCTTTTTCGCTAATCAATTCCCCTTTTCTCATCTCGTCAAGGGCATCTTTTCTTCTCTTCAGGATTTTTGCTGAAAGCTTCTTGTCTGCAAGTATGGCAAGCGTCTCCTTCTCGGCCTCGGAAAGCCTGTCGATTGCCCTGATAAGATCAATAGGCGTCAGATGTCTTGTCAATGTGGCCATAAATAACCTCCTTTTGCGCTATTATAGCATGTTGGTTAATCAGCTTTCTTGTCCCTCCACAATCCTTATCTTCTCTTTCTTCAGCCTGAATATTATATAGAATTATGGGCAGGAACATTATCTGATGTTTAATGTTTTCCGAATTATAGCAAATCGCCTCCATTCGCCTTCTCAAGCTCTGAAGCGATCTTATCGAGCAAAGCCCGATAGTCGACAAGTGACTTCTTTCCATGTTTCTGCAAACTTTCTTTAATATACCAGGATTCCTTATTATTTTGAAAAAACTTGTAGTGTAGCAATTCGCCCAGATTTTCATAATAATTGATGAGTTTTTGCGTGACCGGAGTATATTTAAACACTGTTTTAGTGCTGCTTCCTTTCATGCCAATAATCAAATCATATGCTTGAACAGCAGATGGGTTATTTTTCATTAGCCTGTTAAATAATTTCGCTGCATGATAATCTTTTTTCTTCGATGCTTCTTTGTTACTCAGGCTATGCTCAAGACGTTCGCAGACCAGAGCTTCAATCCCCATTCGTAACTCTAAAGCAGCGTAGAATAAATTTTCTATATTACCTGCATCAAAAAAGCAGAGTTGTTTCCTGGCTCTATCCAAAAAATCAAGGGATGAGATATTGTAATTAACATAAGGATAATCTGGATTAGTCATGGTTAATATCCCTCAACAATCCTTATCTCCTCCTCCGTCAACCCATATAACTCATAAACAAGTTTATCTATTTGTTTATCTGTTGCCTCAATCTGGCGCTGGAGGGCTGTCTTCTCATGGTCTGTTTTGGCAAAAGTTAATTTTTTGTTGAGCGAAAGCATCTGCTCGACGAGAGAAACCATTTTGTCATGACGGGCTTTATCTGTTGGGGCAGAGAAGTTGATCGATCGAATGGGAAGGCGTTCAACATGCAGCTTTTTTACCTGTGCGAGCGCCTCCCCCTTTTCTGGATTCATAAAGCTGTAAGCAAAATCTATCAATTTCGAATCAATTATTCCAAGGATATATCGTAGGTCGCAACTCATATTCTTCGGCAGAATAATATGTAAGTTGTCGCGCGCAATAAAATCATTATTCACTAAGGTCGCAATGATCGAATCACCCGTCTGACGCACCGTAATTTTTAACAGCGCCTCGAATATGGCTGGATCGCGCGGCGCTGCGAGCCAGGGGCCATATTTTATCCAGTAATCTCGATTCCAAAGATTTTTATATCGCTGAATAAGGCTACCACGTAGCAAAGGAGAAAAAGCTTTATCAGGCGCAGAGCCTTCTTTAACGTATGGTTTTTCTTTCATTGTCTTGTCTGTTTGCGGCGGACTGCCTTTACCTTTTTCGAATGGTTTGACTCCATTGTATACCTTGCAAAATTCCGAGAGCGGTAGTGACATGGCCTGAATTTTATGAAATAAGCGTTGAGATTCCTGCGGTACAATTATATTTATAGCATCGCCATCCTGAGAGATTAACTTACCTGATAAGTTATGATGAAATTTTATTTCTCTGTTCTTTCTAATATCGATAGCAATAATATCATCACTTGAAATTCCACTATCGCTTTTTTGAAAGATTAAAACATGCGTATCGACGACAGCAGAAAATACTTTATCTGGCAAATGAAGAATGCGTTGCCATTTATATTTTGATGTAAGATATTGCCTTATTCTTTTGAAAGTTACAGATTGAAGCCATGTATTCGAAACAATAACCCCAAGCGAACGTTCCTTTTTCAATAATCGATGATAAAGTTCGAGAAAAAGCAGGTAGTAATCTTTCTGGTAATCCTGATACTCATATTTGACTTGGAAGTATTTCTGTTCTTCCGGTGAGATCATATATCCATACGGCGGGTTGCCGATTACCGCATCAAACCCGCCGGATTTCATGATGGCGGGGAATTCTTTCTCCCAATCGAAGACATTTATGCGGTAACGTTCTTCTTCATTAAAAATCCCCCCTTGCCCCCCTTTGCCAAAGTGGGGATTGTCGGATTTGAATAATTCCATATCATAGAAATCAGGGCCGATGAGGGAGTTGCCGCACTTGATGTTGTCTCCCAAGTCAGGCAATGCCCTCTCATGATAGAACTTAAGCTGTTTTTCAATTGTCTGGTTGTTCTCTCCTTCAAGAACTTTTAACAGCAATGACAGCTTTGTGACCTCGATTGCCTGTGAGTCTATATCCACTCCATAGATATTGTTAAGAAGAATGCGTTTTTTCTCCGCTGTCGCGAGATGCCAGTCTCCGCCCTGTGTCTGGTACAGCGCCGGATTTTTGCCTGTTGCCCATTTCTGCGGGTTATCATTCAAATACCAGTCGCGATGCCAATCAAGAAGGTATTGATAAGCTCCAAGAAGGAATGAGCCGGAACCACAGGCAGGGTCAAGGATGCGGATTTTAGAAACATCTTTCGGGGTAACATTTGCAGGGGAAAATCCCCCCTCGCCCCCCTTTTTCAAAGTGGGGGATAACAATAATTTTCCCACTGTATTTTTAACAATATAATCCACAATATAAGTCGGCGTGTAATATACGCCGCCTGCTTTTCTCACTTCGGGTTTTTCCTCAACGATTGCCCGATGGCCTGAGGTAAGACGAATAACCTTCCCTAAAAACTGCTCATATACCTGCCCCAGGATGTCGGCAGGGAGGACTGAAAACTCATAGGGGCTTTCAGGATAATAAAGGCGTTTTATAATGTCTTTTAGATGTTTGTCATCAATCGAAAGAACAGGCGTCAGTTCATCAGGCATTTCATGGCGCTCTTTCTCTTTGTTGAAGTGAAATAAGCCTGAATTATATTTTTCATCGGCATGCCTGAAGAATTCGAGAAGCCGTCTGTAGACATTTGCGCCGTTCATCAGGGTTATCAGCCGTCCGTACTGCTCTATTCCCCTGTCTTCGCAGATGCGCAGGAAGATAATCCGGTCTATAGTCCTCTGGACAGAAAAATTAAGCTCACGCTGGCTTAGTTTAGGATTTCTAAGCGCTATGTTCCTCGCAAATATATCCCGCCATAACTCGATTTCCGTAAGAAAAGCGCTGTCAACCTCAGCCGTGCCTCTTTTGTGCTTTCCTTTTTCTGCGTATTTATCAAAAGAGCCTTTAAGCACAGACTCCCGTGAAAAGATCGAAGATATCTCATCCCAACGCCGGTCATATTCTTTGTAAGTGAGATAAAGGATGCGTGCTGTGGATGCCTTGTCTGTTTTTACTGGCGTAAAGCGGCAGTCATAGACGGCAAACTCCTCAAAATCGGTGAGGATACTAAGTGGAAGTTTTGCAGACCAGGCATAGCGTCGCAACTGAAAGGCAGGGTTTACATCATCTTTGACATTAACAGAAGGTTTCTTTGCTTCAACGAAAAACTTCTTTGTGCCGCCTATTCGGAAGCAGTAATCCGGGGCCTTGATCGCCCCGCCTACTTTGATGGCGTCTTCATGAATGACATCTTTATAAGCCTCGGCATAGCCCTGTTTGTTATTCACATCCCAGCCGAGGGTCTCGAAAAAAGGGTCTATAAATTCACGTCGAAGCTGTGTTTCATTGTATTGGCCGGATAGGTAGGCTTCGCGGTTCCGCTCGAACCGTTCGATAAGTTGAAGGACTTCCTCGGGAATGCTCATTTGTGTCTCTTGTCCCGGCCCATAATGCAGTATTTTATCAAAGACTCCAGGGAAGCGCATACATTTTATTTGGGATAGATACGTTGTTCGTTCTACTTCAGGATGTCCCGGATCAGCAGGAAATATGCACAATAGAAGGAAATATTTTGCAAGTGATTCGAGGCCAGCGCCTTTGACGTAAAAAAAGGCCGCTATCTGTAAATAGCGGCCTTACAAACATAAACATCGGATATTTATTTTTTGGATATTGTTATAAACAGTGAGGAGCCGCCTCTGTAAATAAGGAGCAACACATCCTCATCACTTTTGATCTTCGACAGGATTTCCTGGTAGTCCTTGATGCCGCTTATCTTTTTCCTGTTCACTTCCTGGATAACATCACCCTGCATCAGTATGCCGGCTGCAGGACTGTCTTCGGAGATATCATTAATGATAACCCCCTTTATCCTGTCAGGGATCCTGAGTTTTTTGGCTATCTCGGGGGTTATATCCTGGATACTAACTCCTTTCATCACATTCTGGTATTCACCTGAAACAGCCTGTTGAATCTCGGTTGGCAATTCCCCTATGGTCACCCCGACTGTTATCATTTTATTATCTCTCAAAATCTTCAATTCATGCTTCTCGCCGGGCAGGGTGTTAGCCACCATATTTCTCAGGATATTAGGCTCCTCTATCTTCTTGCCGTCATATTCGGTTATTATGTCCCCCCTCTTTATCCCGGACTTTTCCGCCGGACCGTTTTCTATTACATCCCCGACGAGAGCCCCGTTAGCTTCCTTCAGGTTGAACTGTTTTGCAAGTTCAGGCGTCAGTTTCTGTATGGATACTCCAAGCCATCCTCTTATTACCTTGCCCTTTTTTATCAGGCTTTCCATAACGGACTTAACCATGTTGCTTGGAATTGCAAAACCTATCCCCTGATAGCCTCCGCTTGTAGTGTAAATCGCCGTATTGATACCGACCAGTTCACCTCTGACATTTACAAGTGCCCCGCCTGAGTTTCCGGGATTTATTGCAGCGTCCGTCTGGATAAAATCCTCATAATCCGCAATGCCTACATTTGCCCTCCCGAGTGCACTTACAATGCCCATGGTCACCGTCTGGTTCAATCCGTAGGGGTTCCCGACAGCAAGTACAACCTCTCCCACCTGAAGCTTGTCGGAATCACCCCATTGAAGCACAGGCAACCCTTTCGCATCAATTTTGACGACAGATAGCTCGGTTTTCGGGTCGGAACCAATCACCTTCCCGGAATATTCTCTCTTGTCTGAAAGCAGTACCTTTATCTCATCGGCTTCTTTTACAACATGATAGTTGGTGATAATATATCCGTCGGAAGAAACAATAACCCCGGAGCCGAGACCGGCGGATTTATGCTCTTTAGGCTGTCGCTGAGGCCCGAATTGCTCGCCGAAGAATCTCCTGAAAAAAGGATCATCAAAAAAAGGATCCATGCCGCCGGATATTTTTACTGTCCTCGTTGTTGAAATATTTACGATAGCGGGTTTTACCGCCCCGGATATCTCTGCCATCGCCTTGCCCGTTTTTGTCAGAAAATCAATGGACTGCTCCGAGATTTTTGAACTCTGCGCATGAGTAGCAGGCATGTAATTGAATTGAGAAGCTAATACCAGCCCCAGTATCAAACCAGCAATAACAAACAAAACAGATTTATAAGTCTTTTTCCCTTTTGAAATCATTTTTTCCTCCTGTAATTTTGAACTGACTTTTTGTCTGATGTATTTTTTTATTTAAACACATATTATCATATTTAGTTTCATCAAAATATCTTACGGTTCCATCCCGTTTGTCATATTCCGTCTAAAATCCCTATGCCGGCATAATGCTTGGACTTTTCAGCGCACCGAACTGCCTACGGATAATCCCGGGTATTATGGAAGCCTTGATTTTTGCACACATCTATTGAATTATCCCGGCTATTTAATTAAACTTAGATTATAAGCATTATGATTTGTCTCTTCTTGTTGATTAAATTAAATATAGAGGCGCTATGAAGTTAAATAACCTGAAACTCAGCACCAAGTTTACCTTTGCCATAAGTCTTATCCTTCTTGTTTTCTGTGTTATTTTTTCTGTTCTGCTTTATTTTCATCTAAAAAAAAGAGTTATAGAGGATGCAAATGAGAAGACGCTGATAATTATGGTCCAGATAGCTTCTGTCGGCGATTACATCAAAAACACCTTGCGCCCGAAGATGTTTGAAATCCTTCCTCATTACGATAAAAGGGATGAATTCATCGTTGAGGCCATGTCAACCACCCGTGTGACACATGAGGTGATGAAGAGGTTCAACAATGCTCTAAAGGATTACGGCTACAGGAGGGTATCAACCAATCCCCTCAATCCTGAGAATAAAGCTGATTCCCTGCTTATGGGAATGATCTCCTATTTCGAGAAAAACAGGGATCGGGATTCCTGGAACGGGATCATCAAGATCAAGGGCGCAGAGTTTCTTATGCGGACAAGGCCGATTGTGGCGGAGAAGGAATGTCTCACCTGTCATGGCGACCCTTCCATAGCCCCCAAGGGGCTGGTCAGAAGATACGGCACCAAAAGCGGTTTCGGGTGGCAAGAGGGGGAGATTATGGGAGTCGAATCGGTCACGATACCGCTTGCTGTTACGCTCGGGCAGATTAAGGGGATTGCCATCTCCACCTTTATATTCGGTTTTGCTACCCTCCTATTCCTCTTTATATCACTGCAAGGCGCATTCTGGAGCCTGGTCAGCAGGCCGTTGAATAAATTAACTACAGTGTTTGAAGGTATTGTAAAAGGGACAGAGCCTCTCAATCAGGATCTTCCGATCACTTCAAAAGATGAGATTGGAGAGTTGACAGCTTCCTTCAATCAGATGTCCAAACATCTGTATGATGCCCAGGAGGGTCTGAAAAAGAACGCCGAGACATTACATTCCATATTTGAGGGGATAAGCGATCCGCTTGCGCTTGTTAATCCTGACTGCTCCCTTGAGATAACAAACCATGCATACCGCGAATGGGTAACCAGGGGGATAAATGCAGTTTTCACCAAACAATGCCATTCTGAAGACAATGATAATGATATGGATATATTGTGCCCTGTATGTTTTCTTGAAAGGGTCAAAAAACAGAAGAGCGCTGTCTCTGAATACTGGGAAGGCGAGAACGGACAATTTTACTATGTTCATCTCTACCCGATCTTTGATGATGACGGAAACGTTGTCAAGGCTGTCCATTACGTAAAGGATATAACCGACAAGAAACAGATGGATGAACAGATGAGAAGGACCGAAAAGCTGGCTGCAGTAGGACAACTTTCAGCAGGTATTGCACACGAAATCAATAATCCTCTTGGGGGGATAAGGCTCTGCTTCAACAATCTTATAACGACAGAGATGGATACAGAGACCAAAAGAATGCATATCGATGTAATAAACTCGGGCCTTGCGCGGATTCAGGATATAATCAAACAGCTCCTTGAATTTTCAAAGACATCCTCTTTGAGTATCTCGATTGTCTCATTAAATAACCTTATCGAGAATGTGCTGAAGCTGACAGACTATCTTGTTTCAAAGAAAAATGTCAGTGTCATCAGGAATTTTTCTTCCGACATCCCCGACATAATGATCGACCACAACAAAATGGAGCAGGTATTTTTAAATATAATATTGAATGCAATCCAGGCAATGGATGGCGGGAGGGGCGAGCTTACTATCAGAACTTCAAGAGAAAATGGTTACTGTGAGGCTTCTTTTACCGATACAGGAACCGGCATACCTGATAATGTACTGCAGCATATATTCGACCCTTTTTTTACTACAAAGCCTGTAGGCGAGGGAACAGGGCTTGGACTTTCGGTGAGCAAATCCATAGTTGAACAGCATAACGGCAGGATAACAGTCGAGACCTCTGAAAAAGGAACGACATTTACTGTAAAATTACCCATAACCTCATGAAACAAAAGATGCTTATCATAGAAGATGAACCTTCAATGATGCTCGGGATGAGCCATTTCCTCTCAACATCAGGCTATAATGTCAGCGCCTGCAAAGACGGGGCGGAAGGGATGTCCGCAATAGATAGGGAGAACTTTGATCTGATAATTACAGACCTTAAACTCCCGAAATATGACGGTCTTATATTGTTGAAACACATAAAAGAGAGATCCCCTCATACTGGCGTGATAATCATGACCGCTTATGCAGATATTAAAACGGCTGTACAGGCGATTAAAGAAGGCGCATTCGACTATATTGCAAAGCCTTTCTCCAATGAGGAGTTGCTGCTGACTATCGAACGTTTTATGAAATTCCGGAACCTTGAGATCGAACTGAATCAGTTAAGGGAGTCCTTAAGGGAAAAATCGGGTTTTGAAGATTTAATCGGGACAAGTTCTTTAATGAAAGACGTCTTTGACAGGATATCATCGATTGCCGGGACCGATGTCCCTGTTTTAATTCAAGGGGAAAGCGGCACAGGGAAAGAACTTGTGGCTAATGCTATCCATAATCTGAGCCCCCGAAGGGACAAACCCTTTATAAAGATAAACTGCGCCGCCATACCCGAGAATCTTTTTGAGTCCGAGCTCTTCGGACATGAAAAGGGCACTTTCACCGGCGCCACAGAGAAGAAAAAGGGCAAATTTGAGATAGCAAACGGCAGCAGTATATTCTTTGATGAAATAGGCGATATGCCTTTGGGACTTCAGGCAAAATTGCTGAGGGTTATCGAAGACCATTCAATAACCCCCCTCGGCGGTGGCGAATCCATTAAGGTCGATGCCAGAGGCGTCTATGCCACAAGCAAGAATCTCAAAGAGCTGATCAAGACAGGACGTTTCAGGGAAGACTTGTTCTACAGGATAAATGTGGTGCCAATAGTCATTCCACCTCTCAGGGAGAGAAAGGAAGATATCCCGTATCTCATAGAGCATTTCAGTAAACATTTCAGGGAAAAATTCTCAAAGTCCGAACTGAAAATAACGCCTTCAGCCTACAAGGCCTTGTTGTCATACCATTATCCCGGGAATGTCCGTGAACTGAAACACGCCATAGAACAGGCGGTCCTGCTTTCAAAGAATGGTGTGATCGATATGAGAAACCTTCCCGAAGAATTCTCAGATGCCGCGAATACAGAAGGTGGTCTATCCCCGCATGATGCGACACTTCAGTCGAGCATTAACTGTCTTGAGAAGAAGATGATACTTAATGCGCTTAAAGAGACAGATGGGAAAAAGGCAGAGGCTGCAAAAAGACTGGGGATAAGCAGAAAAGCCCTTTGGAAAAAAATGAAGGGATATGAGTTTTGATGATTTCGACTAAGTTCCCATAAGGGAACAATACACCACTTTTTTGTTGCCTTCCGGTAACAAAAAATTCTCTTCAGCAGCAAAATTTCCCTATAAATCAATAACATTTCTTGTGGCACATCTCTTGCCTTATTAGTAATCGTTATGCCCTTATTCTTCCGTTTTTTTGATGCAATATGGCAGGGCATCAAAATGCTCGAAAAAAGGAGGTGATGCAAGGTATCAATATCTCTAAAAGGGATATCAAGCGTTTCAGCAATTCATTACAACTAAGGAGGTAAAGAAAAGATGCTTCATAAGATTAGCAGGATGAGGAAGGCGGCAATAGTATCCTTTGTTATCAGTGTTCTATTATTGATCGGCGCATCAGGGTATAGCGCGGATTATGCAAATCCTCAATTATTGGTAAAGCCGGCTGATATAGAGAAAAATGCCGCGAAATGGGTTGTGCTCGACTGCAGGGACCAGAAAGATACCGCAGATAAAAAGACCCAGGAGATCCTGAAGG
>JBFMDL010000033.1:0-29007 GCA_040753635.1 Nitrospirota bacterium
TCCACCTGTCTTACCGCTCGTATCCGTATAGCCTCCAATACATCATGCTTTAGTTTCCTGCCATCCGTTGTTTTCATGCATGATAGTATACACTATGTCGCCTTACTTATGCACTAATTAGTAAATGAGGGGAAAAGGGGACTACTGTTTGAGCGATGCAGATAATAGTGTAATGAATGCGAGACTGTCCAACCAGTCCGTCAACCCGATAAACGGGTTACGTCCTTGTTAAACGGACTTTTTATATATTTGAAGCAGCAAGAAATGTTAATAGACATTTTTACGAAATATTTAAAGACAATAAAAAAGACAAGATGCGTAGCTATATATATCCATTATTTTTGAATAACGCTCATCCATATTTTTTATCTAGTGAAAAAGACAGAAAGAATAACTACGAAGAATTTGATGATGCAAAAATTTATAAAATGTATGAGGAAAACGTTATTACACCAATAGATGATCTTATAAGAAAGATAGAAGCCACTTAAAAATCATTGGAGTGAACGAGTGCCACAGGACGCTTTAGCGGAAAGCATAAGTTATGTGCAACCCCATAAAACCCGAACTCAAGGGACGATATGAACCTCACAGACATCGCAAATATTAGACTGATCAGTCAGCAAATTGCGGTGACTAAATTTAAGACCGTAAAAGACATTGTCGGCTGGATGGGCGCAATGCAAGCACAGGATTATGCTATGGTGAAGTGGGCTATCGGCGTTCGACTCCCGGGCTCAACAGTCCAGGTCATAGAAACCGCGATAAACAATGGGGAGATTATCCGAACACATCTATTAAGACCAACGTGGCATTTTGTTTCGGCAGACGACATTTATTGGATGCTCGAGTTAACAGCGCCTCAAATCAAAGCTTCGTTAAAGTCAAGGCATAAAGAATTGGGACTTTCCGAAACCATTTTTTCGAAAAGCAATACGATTATAGAAAAAGCACTGAGAGGCGGCAAGCATTTAATCCGTGAGGAGTTAGCGGCCGAACTCGGCAAAGCTAAAATTGCCACAGACGACAACAGGGCCTCTCATCTTCTGCTCCGGGCAGAACTGGATGGAATCGTGTGCAGCGGCGCGACAAAAGGCGGAAAACAAACCTATGCCCTGCTTGAAGAAAGAGTTCCTAAAACGAAATCCTTGACTAAAGGAGAAGCATTGGCAGCCCTTGCAAAAAAATATTTTACCAGTCATGGCCCTGCCACTTTACAGGATTTTGTCTGGTGGTCGGGCTTATCCGTTAGCGATGCAAAACACGCATTGGAAATGGTGAAATCGGATTTCATTTCAGAAATAATCGATTCGCAAACTTATTGGCTTGCCAACCTTTTTTCCATTCCCGGGACCGATAAAAAAGTAGTTAACTTGTTGCCCGCTTTTGATGAATTTATAATCAGCTACAAAGACAGGAGTGTATCGCTTCCTTTTGAAAATCACAACAAGACTGTTTCCAATAATGGCATATTCAGACCCGTTATAGTGGTCAACGGGCAAGTCACGGGAATATGGAAACGGACGATAAAAAATGATAAGGTAATTGTGGAGACGGAACTTTTTAAGCAACCCAACAAAACCACAAAGAGCTTAATCGAAAAAGCATCAATACAATATGGACATTTTTTAGAAAAGAAAACAGAAATAAACCACAAATTCTGACTAATCCGACCAGGAGGAACGGATGACGGCGAAGGTTTATCACATCAATTGCGGAGTCGGGATTGACTGTGATATTCAGGATACAATTCACCGGTTTTGCAAACCCGGGGAAAAACGGATGTTTTTAATCAAGGGGCAAATATGAGAAAAGTATGCGCGTGGTGTCAGAAAGAACTCGGTCCGGGAGGGTCGCAGCTTGATGCATATGATGCACCCATTACACATGGTATATGTTACGATTGCCTGAAAAAAGTCATGTCATTTTTAGCCGAGCCTGTACGGGATTATCTTGACCGGTTTCCCGGCCCTGTATTTCTGGTAAACTCCGAAGCCAGGATTATAACTGCAAACAGGGAAGGCTTTAATGTACTTGGAAAGAAGCCGGAAGAGGTTGAAGGTCAGCTCGGTGGAGATGCCCTTGATTGTGAGTATGCCGGCCTTCCCGGGGGTTGTGGTAATACTGTCCACTGCAAGACATGCACTATCCGGAAAACTATTAACAATACTTTTCAGTCAGGCAGAAGCAATATAAGGGTTGCTGCTTATCCGGATCTTCATCACATGACAGGCGAAAATAGAGTGAGATTCCTTATTTCTACTGAGAAAGTTGGTGATGCTGTTTTACTTAGAATCGACGAAATCTCTGAAGAAAGCCGGCCCGAACAAATATAATCTCCACCTGGTTCTTATAATCTGGTAAAATTTTATAAATAAGGCAGATTGAAGCTTTCAGGAGGATATGCAGTGTGAGCAGCACATACAGTGGAAGACGCAGGTCGCGATGGCCTAAAAAACCCGCGGAAGATAAGACTGTTGAGGAAATCGTCAGGGTACTCAGGCAGAACATCTCTTCTGTCGGCAATTACCGTGAACTCTCATTGAAGATTCACGGGCTTATATGCGCCAAGTGCGGTAGAGAGTTTGACCATAAAGACAGTCACCTGCTTACCGTGCACCACAAAGACGGCAACAGCCGGAACAATCCCCCTGACGGTTCTAACTGGGAAAACCTGTGTGTTTACTGCCACGAGGATGAGCACAGCAGGGAATTGCTCGGCGACTATTTGAGTAAAACGAAGAAGTAAATAAAACTGAATTCATATATATTCGTTTGGTCTTTGTTTGAAGGTTCTTGCCGGTCAGTCGCCGCGCCTGCTGGGAAACCTTATGTAGTTTTCCCATACAGAAAGCAGTTCAGCGGTAGCTTTCAGGTCACCCGCGCAGTATTTTGCGATATCAATATACTTGCCGTTTTTATAAAGCTCTTTAACTTCATACCCTGTGATCCCGTCATCCTTGGGACTTTTGATGCCGAAAGTCCTGCACCACATGTCCAGACTGAACTTTCTGCGTGATGCGCCAAAAAATGTTAATTGATCGAAAAGATCTATGTGGGTATCTCCATATCTGTTGGGCATTAGTTCCCTGAGCGGTTTTATCTTGTGGACTGCGGAACGCACCATAATAAAAGGGCAGTCGAACCCCCGACCGTTGAATGTTATGAACTGCCTGTAGTTTTTTATCGTATCCCAGAACTTCTGTATTATCTCTTTCTCGGTCCCGGACTCGTACCTGTATCCGTCTTCCTCGAAAGGCAGAGACGGATCGCTGTTATTCTGAAAAAAGACCGCGCCTCTGCCTGTATCCGGGTTGAGCATTCCGATCGTTATTATCTCGCCTGTAAGGGGATAGAACGAAAGACTTTCCTCGACTTCCTTTTTCTCGTCGTCTGATTCTGCCCACCTGAGCAGATATTCCTGTACCGGCTTATCCAGTAAATCAAAGTCTTTTCCGGCTGTTTCTATGTCAAATATTATTCGTGACATGTTTCAGTAATGTGTAATGAGTGATGAGAATTATTTTTTCTGAACTCATCACCCATCACTTTTTAAGATTAAGATGCCTTCGGCAGTTCCTTGAACACGTTCCATGTCTTGAGAATATCTATTGCGCGCTGGAGCTGTATATCGTCTTTCTCATCGACTTCAACAGGCGCTGTCTCAATCTCTTCAGGCTTTGTATCCGTCTGTTCATTGCCGAGATGCCTTTCAAGGTCTTTTTCCCTGACAACAGGATGTCCTTTAACCCCGTCCCCGGTTTCGAGCTTGACAACTATGTCTGGTGTTATGCCGGTATTCTGGATCGAGGTTCCCTTGGGTGTATAGTATTTCGCCGTAGTAAGTCTGAGCCCCGACCCGTCACTCAACGGGATTACGGTCTGAACAGAGCCTTTTCCGAATGTCTGCGTCCCGAGTATTACAGCCCTGTTCCAGTCTCTCAATGCCCCTGCAACGATTTCGGATGCGCTTGCGCTGCCCTGATTAACGAGCACTATCATCGGAAGACTGAAATAGCTGTTGTCCTCCGTAAAATACTCTGACCTCTCACCAGACCTTGTTTTTGTGTATACTACGAGTTTCCCTTTGGGTAAAAAATTGCTCGAGACATCGATAGCGCTGTTCAAGAGACCGCCCGGATTGTTCCTCAGGTCGAGAATAAGAGCATTTATTTTCTTGTGGTTGAGATCCCTGAGCGCCCCGGAGAGGTCTGATGAGGTCTGTTCCTGGAACTGGCTGATTTTTACATAGCCTATATTGTCTTCGAGCGCTTTCGATTTAACGCTTTTAATTTTTATTATGTCCCTGATAATCGTGAAGTCCTTTAATTCCTTCCAGCCTTCTCTGAGTATGCTTATGGTAACGGAAGTTTTCGGCGCACCCCTCATCTTTGCGACAGCATCGTGAAGTGTCATGTCTTTGGTCGCTTCATTGTTTATCTTTATTATCTTGTCGCCTGCTTTTATGCCTGCTTTGTATGCAGGTGTGTCTTCGATCGGGGCTATGACAGTGAGCACTCCGTCTTTTACACCTATCTGTATTCCGAGTCCGCCGAATTCTCCTTTTGTATCGACCTGCATCTCTTTGTAAGCATCGGGGTTCATGAAAGCCGAATGCGGATCAAGAGAATTAAGCATGCCTTTTATTGCTCCGTATACAAGGTCTTTCTGCTTGACTTCTTCAACATAGTGTTTTTTGACCATGGACATCACTTCGGTGAAGGTCTTCAGATCCTCATAACCTTCTCCCTCTGCGCCGACGCTGGTCGCCGAAAGTCTGCCGATAAAAATGCCCGAGATGGCGACAGTTAAAATCATTATCCATATTAACGCTGTCTTCCTGTTTATCATTTAATCCAACCTCCTGAATTATCTGTTGTTTCTCTTTAACCACTGTGTTGGATCGAGAGGCTTGCCTTTATATCTGATTTCAAAATAAAGACCCGGGGCATTCAGTATGCCTGAAGTCCCGACCTTGCCAATCACCTGGTTGTCTTTTATTATATCTCCAACCTTAGAAAAAATCTCGGAAAGATTTCCATACAGGCTGTGATAACCGCCTCCGTGGTTGATGATCACCAGCTGGCCGAAGCCCTTGAACCATTCTGCAAAGATTACTTTTCCTTCGCAAACAGATTTCGCATCGGCGTCAATATCTGTCTGTATATGAATCCCGTTTCTGAATACAGGCGTGTCAAACTGCGGGTCTCTGTGCGACCCGTATGGCACGGCAATTTTCCCGTTGACAGGCCATGGAAGTCTTCCTTTGAACCTTGAGAACCCAGTCCCTGAATAAGTATCTGTTTTTGCAGACTCCCTGATAAGTTCAAGGAGTTTTTTTGAAGCTTCTTTCAGCTCTGAAAGCATTTTCTGATGCATGGCTTTCTCATGTCTCACAGAAGAGAGGATTACCTCCCTGGCCCTCTTTTCGCCCGCCAGTTCGTTCTCTTTTCTCTTGATCTCCTCCTCATTTTTCCTGAGTTCGGCCTTGAGCAAAAGCAGTTGACCGGTTTTTTCTTCGAGATTCCTGAGGTTGCCGCGATAATCGGTTAAAACCCTGTGTTCATGTCTGGTTATATTTTCGAGATATTTCCAGATCCTCATCATCTGTGATATATCGTCAACGCTTAAAAGAAGCATTACAATATCCCCTGAATATCCGATTTTGTGCATTATTCTCAGTTTCCTCTTTATCCAGTCCTTATGTTTGTCAAGTTCCGTTTTTGTTTTTGAGATTTCGGCATTTACGGCTGCGATTTCCAGTTCGTTCTGACGCAGTTTCTTCCTGAATTTCCCCAGTTCCGCCTCTATCTTCCCGAGCTTCATGTTTACATTTTCAATATCGCTCAGCACGGAATATTCACGCTTCTTCGCTTCATTGATTTTCTTCTTCTGTTCGAGCATCTGTTCCTGGATTTTTTTATATTCTTCCTCTGGAGAGACGCTATAGGATGCATTGGGGAAGAGAAGGACAAAAAGGAGGAGTAAGGCAAAGAACATCAGTACCTTAACCTTCCAAGCGCTATGGCCGCACCCGTGATTCCGAGAAATAGACCGATTAAAGGCAGGAAAAGAAAGATATTTAAAGGGAAGAGTATAGCCTTGAAGACCGGCATAGCGACGCTTAATCTCAGAAGGACAATGTAATAGAAAGCAAACATGCCTGCAAGGCTGAGAAGACCGCCGCCTGTGCCGATGACGGCGCCCTCAATGAGAAATGGCGCCCTGATAAATCCCTTGGTCGCACCAAGAAGCTTGAAGGTTTCGATCTCTTCGTTTCTTCTGTAAAAGAGTATCTTGACCGTACTGTAACATACAAAAATAATCCCGGTTGCGAGTATTGCGATCAGTATCATCCCGATGGATTTTACGCCGACTTTTAAATAATGTATTGTCGATACGAATTTTTCACCGTAGTCGACTTCACTTACTCCCTCATATTTAAGAGCTTCCATAGCAAGTCTCTTTACCGTATCCGGGCCCACATCCTCTTTCCTCAGTTTTAACTCCAGAGAATCGGGCAGCGGGTTCTCCTCGATGCCTTCCAGTATATAATCAGAGTTTTTGAGGATGCCTTTCAGCTCTTTCATCGCCTCTTCTTTCGAGATATACCGTATCGAATATACTGCGCTGTTCTGCTTCAGAGAGTTCATGATGCTGTCAAGTTTTTCGTTTGAAATAGCATCATCAAGATAAATGACCATGGAAAATTTTTCGGGGAGTTTCTTTGTGGCAACGTCCAGATTGTATACGGAAAAAAAGGCGAGGCTGATTATCAAAAGCCCTGCGGTAATAGTCAAAATGGAAAGAAGATTAATCCATTTCTCTCTGAAAAGGCTCCGGATTGCGAGTTTAAATGCATAAGGCGCGATCATCAGCCGATTTCCTCTCCGACGAGATTGCCTGAATCCAGTCTGAAGACTCTCCTGCCGGTGTTTCTGAAAAGCTCCTTGTTATGAGTTGCTATGACTACAGTTGTGCCCTTTGCATTTATGTCCTTGAAGGTTCTCATAATACCAATGGCGGTATCGGGGTCTAAATTACCGGTGGGCTCATCAGCGAGCAGAACCGTGGGTTCGGCAATTATGGCCCTTGCTATTACAACTCTCTGCTGTTCTCCGCCGGAGAGCTTTTGCGGAAAACTGTCCGATTTATGTCTGAGATTCACTGTCTTGAGCGCTTCATAGACTCTTGTCTTGGTTTCCTTTTCTCCTATCCCCCTTATCCTGAGGGCCATGGCGATGTTTTCAAATACATTTTTGTTGCCGAGGAGTCTGAAATCCTGAAATACAATCCCTATATTACGCCTGAGGTAAGGTATGCTTGATTCCCTGAAATTGCCGGATTCCCATCCCGCTATCGAAATATTTCCACTGTCAGGTTTTTCAGCAAGGTATATAAGTTTAAGCAATGTGGTTTTACCGGAGCCGCTTGGACCTGTAAAAAAGACCATCTCGCCTTTTTCTATGGAGAAAGTCAGATTCCTCAAGGCGGTCTGGTTGTCGTAATCCTTTGTAACATTCATAAAATGTATCATTTTATAATATGTCCGTCATTCTTTGCTTTTTATTATATAATCGAGGAGTATGTCGTCAAGGCTTTTTGTTATCTGGGTTTTGGTCCGGAATTCCTGCAGCGGGTTTTCGTCTGTTCCGGATATATTCTTTTCCACGTTTGAGGCAGGCATAACGTCGGTTGCATATTTACCGGCAATGAGTTCCTTTATCATGCTTTTGTGCTGTTCTTTCATCAGTTCTCTTATTTTCTCCTTATAATCAGGACTGGCGGCAATGTTGGCATAGCTGATTTTTTTTGAAGAGAGAATTGTGCCCTTTAAATAAAGAAGGGTAATAATAACCGGATTTTTTAGCCCGCTGTCCTCTGTCTGGACATGATATACATTCCCTTTATACGTAACGTTGGTATTATAACCGACAAGCATCAGTTTTTATTGTTATCTTAATTTTAAAATATTATATATAGTGTCTGATTTTAATGCAATGAGTTGGAAGCCGGTATGAGGGCGAATGCCGTGTATAAGAAATTTCAGGATATTCCCTTTTTTCCGGATTCCCGCTTAAGAATTGCGGGAATGACAGCGCGACCGGAGAATTACAAAACGTCCCGGATCTCCGGAGATCTATGGCATGTATAAGGGACGGTTCAGAATATATCAGACCAGACCTTTATCGCAGTCGCAGAAATGATCAAGGCCAGCAGCCATCTTAAAAATCGTGTCTTTGTCCTTTTGCCGACAAACCCGCCCAGCTTTGCCGTGGGCACAGCGCCCAGAAGAAGAGCGGCAGCCATATGAAAAGGGACCTGGCCGGTCGCTATCTTTCCGATGAGACCTGCCGTAGCTGAAAAAAGCCCTATTGCAAGCGTGCTTCCGAGAGCAACCCTGAGAGGGATTTTAAGCACATACAAAAGGATAGGAATGATTATGAACGCGCCGCCTTGTCCGACCATGCCGATCAGAAATCCTATCAAGACGCCTATTATAATTGCCGTCTGTCTGTGAAAATCAACCTTGTCCTCGGTAAGATCGTCTTTTGAATAACTGCGGGGGATGAACATCATGACCGAGGCGGTGATTGCAAGCAGCCCGAAGATGAAAAGCAGAGGCTTATCCGGCACTAACTTCGAAACAAGTGATCCTGTCAGTGATGACAGGAATAAAGAAAGCCCGAGTGTAAAAACAAGGGATTTATTCACAAGTCGCTCTTTATTGTAAAAGAGCATAGCGGAAAGGGATGCAAAAAAACCCTGTATCATTGTGAGGCCGGTGATGCTCTTTACACCTACTGCCTCCAGCCCCAGAAGCGGGGGGCCGTATAACAGAAGCGGAAACATCACAATGCCGCCGCCTATTCCAAGAAGCCCTGACAGGAATCCAACCGACGCACCGCAGCCGAAAAGAAAGAGGTAGAACGTGATGGACATTTACTTCTCGACGTATATTCTTTTGCCTTCTTCAAAGGGCTTGTCGACAACATCTCCTATACAGGCGGCAAGTATGCTTTCTTTCCGCAGCGCCTCGATCAATTTCCCCTTTCTTTCGGCCGGCACAAATATCAACAGGCCGCCGGATGTCTGCGCATCGTTCATGAGCACCTTCACATCGTCTATAACATCTTTGCTCCAGCTTACATAAGGCCCGTAATTTTTACTGTTGTCAACAGTACCGCCCGGTACGATCACCATATCGGCGAGCTTGACCGCCTCATCGAAAAACGGAACTTTGTCTGCATGCAGCACAGCCTGTAACTTGCTTGCGGAAAGCACTTCATGAAGATGGCCTATAAGGCCGAAGCCGGTTACATCGGTTGCTGTACTGACGCCGACCTCAAGCATTATCTCTCCTGTCCGTTTGTTCAATGCGGACATGGACTTTGTTATTTCATCGATAACCGCATCATCACATAGCTTGGCTTTTACGCCTGTTGATACAATCCCGGTGCCGATCTTTTTGGTGAGTATGATGGCGTCGCCGGGTCTTGCCTTGGAGTTGTCGAGAATCCTGCCGGGATGGATGAGCCCGATCACTGCATATCCGAATTTAGGCTCATTGTCCTTTAGGGTATGGCCGCCTATGATAGGCACGCCCGCTTCGGTCATCTTGTCAATGCCCCCCTGCATTATTCCCTTCAGGGAGGGGAAGAAATCGGCTTTTGCAGGGAACATAGCGATATTTAACGCTGCAATAGGCCTTGCCCCCATTGCATAAACATCCGAGAGAGAGTTGGCGGCAGCGATAGCCCCAAACCAGTAAGGGTCGTCAACAATGGGTGTAAAAAAGTCGGCGGTGAAAACAACCGCTATGTCATCCGTAATCTTGTATACCCCTGCATCGTCTGCATTTGCCGTTCCGACGAGCACGTTCGGGTCTGTGATTGCTGGCAGCTGCCCCAGAACCTGGGACAGGTCCGAAGGACTGAATTTTGCCGCTCAACCCGCGCAGCTTGCAAGTTCTGTGAGTTTGATGTCCATTTAAACTCCTCTTCTATGGATGATGATAACTATAAATCTCTGAAGATGGATTTTTCAAGAGGCGCTGCCGGATATTTTTAAAAAGGGCTCAAAAAAAACTTGACAACATCATCATGGCAAGATAATATTAGTTTATGCTAATAAACTTAAAAATAAGGTTGGCCTGTGAAAGAATCAGCAGAGTTATTTAAAATCCTTTCGGTTGATAAGAGAATCGAGATTATTGAACGATTAAAAAAAGAGCCTATGAGCGTTAATGCCTTAGCCGGGGCTTTGGGAATAACACAATCAGCAGTATCCCAGCACTTGCGGATACTCAAGGGTGCAGGTCTTGTGAAAGATGAAAGACAGGGGTATTGGATATATTATTCTTTAAACCGCGATGCTCTTGAGAAATGCCGTCAAAGACTCAATCGTATTTGCACATGTGGTTGTTTAGGCGGACAAGTAAGTATCGTAAAAATGCGCAACGAGGTTTCAAAAGCAAAATAGAGGAATTTTTTTACCCATCTATATAAGAGAATAAGCATATTCTTAAACAGATAGGAGGTGATAAAAATGATAAAGGACATCAAAGAAACCAAAGAACAGCCTGAAGAAAAGAAGACCGAGGTTAAAAGCGGGACAAAGTGTTCCTGTGGCTGCGGTTGCATTCCGCCCGTGAAGACGAAATAGGCAAACCTTTCGTGAGGGGGGTGGATTGAACAAAATCAATCCGCCTCCACTTTTAAAATCATATGGAGGATAAAATGAAAGAGGTAATATTGGCGGCATCTTATTGGCTTCATCTTACGGCAACAGTTGTATGGATTGGGGGAATCACGTTTATACTTTTTATCGCACTACCATCGGCCAGGCAAGTTTTAGGAGGGGAATCAGGTAAGCTGATGGGAGAAATTTCTAAAAAATTTACCCCCCTGGTGAACTATAGTATAATTTTCTTGATTGTTACAGGCATTGCATTAACAGGATTAAATAAACAATTCTCAGGAATTGGGAATTTTGGAAATAATTGGATTTTGACTTTAACCTTAAAGCATGTTTTGGTTTCAGGAATGATCATTGTCCATTTTTATAGAGGGTTAGTGCTGACACCCAAGATTGCAAGAACAGAATCCGCCGCTGAAAAAATACCTTTGCAGAAATTATCTCTGAATTTGGTCAAAGTTAATTTTTGCCTGGGAGTTCTGGTGTTATTTTTCAGTGGAATTCTTCACTTTTAAGAAAATGGCGCTCAGCTTGCATTAACCCATATCATTCACAAGCTGAAAATTTAAGTGTGGGCTAAAACTCATATCTTACCTGCAGATAGACGTTGTCATCCTTATCCATCTGCCCGAACTGGTTCCAATTTTTACCGCCGCCGAAGATGTTGGCCCCGACAGCAGCCCATATGTTATCCGAGAAATTATATTTGACCTCAGGGTTGAGCATATAGTCTCCATCCGACAGACTGTAAAAGGTGAATAACGAGAGTTTTAGTGTTTGATGCAGCAGGAATTGCGTTAGTCTCACACTGAAAAGGTCGCGCAATTCCCTTTCAACCGGAAATCCCGGCGGCAGATTTTTTTTATAATCTGAATAATCATGCATAAACTCCGCATAATATTGAAGACCGATTGTGAAGTCTTCCCACATCTGTCCCTGATAGCCGACGAGGAATCTCGTCTGGGAATTCGGTATCATCGGGTCTGTTCCTCTTCTGTCCTGTCGTGAATCATAATATCCGGCTTCAAGACTCAGGATGCCGTCAAGCGCCCTGCCCTGAATGCTCGCACCATAAACAGAAAGCTCCGGATAAAAGAGAGTGAGCTTTGCAGGCGCCATTGGATTATCAGGAACCATTGAAGGTTGCCGGAAAAACCCACGGTAGAAATAGACTGATGCGTCAAATCCTGCTATATTGCGGTATGCACGTAAGGCGATTTCAGTATTTCCGAAAGTTGTCGATGGCTCCTTTTCCTCCCTGTTGGTAATTAACGGCATTGGATCGAACATCCGGAACCTTTTTGGAGCCGGGAAATTATTCGGCTCAAAAAAGGGGATTACAACAACCTCAAATGATGCAAAGCCCGGGTAGATGCCGACCTTCACACCGTCAACACCCTTTTTCAAATACTCTAATGGTCTGCCCGAGAAAAATGCCTCATAGTCCTTGGGGAAGACATCGTTTATGAATATCAAATCCCCGACACCCCATGTGATAACCTGTCTGCCGATTCGCATATCCCATTTAGATGCAGTGTAATCAATATATCCCTCTCTCAGTTCGAGTTCAGCCTCCTCATCAATATTGTCGAAAAAGGCGTCGGTCTTTATAAAAAGATGAAAAGATTCCTTTGAGGCATCGAGTTTCAATTGGAGCCTCTCCTCAGCCCATTTGAAATCACCACCGTCAGGATTTGGCCTTGTGCTGAAAGAATAATTTCCCTGTAAAAAGCCATTGATGGAGATGTCAGACGCTATAACATCAGTGAATGAAAAGAGCAGGATTGTGGCAATGTATAAAACTAAACCAGGACATTTACTAAGACGATTATTAGTAAGGCCACATCCAGTTTTATTCCTGTCATTGCGGCTTGTCCGCAATCTTTTTTTGAAAGAATGATTCCCGGCAAGCGGGAATGACATTCGGATGAATTTGCTCATGAATACCTTAGCAACCGTCATTTGCCCCCCGGATTATCAGTTTTTCTCGAGCGAATACATACGAACCCCGCTCCCGGTATTAATCCCTTAAGCGCAGGTTCCATGTAAGGTCTGTCTGATGGTGATTGAAAGAGTGTTGATGAACATGCCTCCACTTCCATTGATGAATTTCTTATCATTTTTTTTACCTCATTGAAGCTGTAAAACCTGGCATGTCTGTATATCGGATGGCCTTCTTTCCCCTTTTTTGCGTAGAGCTTTCCCCATGCGCTGTCTTTATTGATAAAACCGACTATGAGACTCCCGCCTTTTTTGAGCACGCGCCTGACTTCAGATAATACCATCAGGGGGTCATCAACAAAGCAGAGCGTAAAGAGTAAGAATACAGATCCAAAGCATCCATCCTCGAAAGGGAGCTTTTCCCCCTTTGCATTTTTTACCTTTATGCCGCGCTTTTTCGCTATTTCTAAGGCCCTGGCAGAGGGATCTATGCCAAAATCGATTCCCAATTCATATGCAAACCGTCCTGTCCCGACACCTACCTCAAGGAACGGATGTTCAAGGCCTTTCATAAGGAGCCGTACAGCCCCAACCTCAATCTGAAAGAGGATTCTGCCTTCGGGACTGTCAAACCATTGGTCATAATCAGCAGCGTATTGTGTGAATGCTTCAACTGTCTTATCATTTGACATCACGGTCTTTCTCATTTTAAAAGTTTTTCCAGATATTTTTTATCAGACGCATACGGTTCCATATATTTTATTATTCCATTTATGTCTATGAGAATATACATTGGCACCCTTGCACCGAATAATGAGTAAATCCTCTTGTCCTGATCATAAGCAATAGGGAAGCCTAAACCATACTCTTTTATGTATTCTTCTATCTTTTCTCTGTCACCCTGATTTATACCAATAAACTCTATTCTATCTCCGAACTCTTTAAACATCTTCTCCACACGGGGAAGTTCCCTTCTGCAATGTGGTCACCATGTGGCCCAGAAAATAAGATAAAGGGGCTTCTTCCCCTTGATATCCCTGTCAAATGAAAATTCTCTTCCATCAATGGTTATTATATTGAAGTCAGGCGCAGAGTTTCCAGTATCGAGTGCGTATGCCTCAAAAGGCAAAAGCATTATGAATAAAACAATCAAATATTTCAGCATTTTATCATCTCTCTAAAATTCGAATTTCAAAATTTTCACAATTTTTCATTTTACACTTTGCATTTATTCTTTTTTATCTATCCCCATAGCCCTGAGGATTGACATCATCGGTCACCAATTTGTAAATGCCGATTGAAGAAGATTTAACCCCATGACTCCCGTCAGTATAAGCCACTTAGATGAATAAACCTGTGCCAGACCAAGACTTATCAATACAATAATCCCTGCTATTCCTCTAAGTATTCTTTCCATCGTCTTGCACCTCCACTTTTTTCTGTATGGAGTCCTTTTAAAAACACCTCGTCCGTTGATTTTGTTACGTACTCCAGCGGCGTCACTCCAGTTACCTGTGAACCTTTCCTTATTGCCCATATAAAAAGCCATATCAGCATTGCGGTATAGAGAATGGCGAAACCATACTGTATATACGGATTATCAGGCAGGAGTTCAAGTATATTCTTTTCTTTCATAAAGCCTACAGAGAAGAATATATCATCTATCCTATCCTTATAAAGCGAATAGGGAAGATAACCAAGCATAAAGCCGGGCAATGCTGTAAGACCTGTAAGATATGCCATTCCAAGTCTTGAATATGTCCTTATTTCACATCCCAGCATCAGAACACTTCCTATGCCGAGCAGAGGGCCTCCGACCAGATGTCCTAAATGAAATCCCCACTTATACCTCCCTGCCTCTACCACCACAGGCACATCCCAGCCTAAGAATATCCATGTAAAAAGTATTGTAAGGTTTAACATTAGTATCGCAACAAGCAGCCCTGCAAACGGCATTAGACCTGTAAACATGGTTTGTGTAATTTTTGCTACTTTCATTGCCTCAAAATGTTTTTGTTTCATTAGAAGAGATTTTGGAGACATCACGGCACACTCTGTCCCAAAACCTGTTTTAGCAATACCAACACCGAGAAGATAGCCAGCAAACCCCTTAATCAGGATTTCCAACCACTGCAGTTGGCCGATGCTGTTTGGTGATTCGCCCTTAAATGCTGTCCATGCGACTGATGCAACCAACAGGAGGAAAAATGCAGTAAAGATAAGTCTGAGAGGGTCTTTATACGGTTTGTGTTCAGGGTCATAGCTCAAGGTCTCTGTCTGGTATTCAAGTTCAAGGCATTTCTGGACTGTTGCTTTGACTTCCTGATGCTTCATAAATCCACCTGCATTCATCTTCGACATTAACATAAAAGCAAGATAAGCAAAGGGAATGCTGACTATGGCAACAACAATGGAAGTAAGACTCATGCCTGGTATTCCTCCAAGGTAATGCCATGCGGTGCAGCCCTGTGCGAGCCTTGTGCCAAAACCAAAGATTATGCCCCCCAGAAATGAAAGAACCGCAACACGCAACGGGTATCTTACCCATGTCTTGCGTTCACGCTCAACAATAGTTACCAGACATGCCCCTGATATTATGCCAACTATGACCCAGTGGATATCAGCAGGATACGTCCTTGTTATGAAATTCGTCCCTGTTATATTTTCCTCAAGAGTTCCGAACATCTTTGCAAGTCCTGTTGTTATTGGTATCGGCGTCTCATACTTAAGGAAGTAGATAACCTCTGCAAGTCCGACCAGAAACCCTCCCCATACAAATGACCATGGTTTTGTAATTATATTTTTCACCTTAAAATCCCTCCTAACCTCCCTTTACCAAAGGGAGGAATTCCCCTCTTAGGAAAAGAGGGGTTGGGGGAGATTTTTATTGTCTTTCGTGTCTTCATAAAACTTGAATGTTTCATATGCTATTTCTCCACCGGATAATTTTTTGTTGCTGCTTTCTCTATCGCCTTTTTCATGACCTCGCCACCACGATAATTTTTGATCCATGCTGCATGGCCGAATGACATTGTATACGCATCATAGCCGAGAACCCTCAATGGCACAATTGGAAGATTCTGCACCTGTCCTGTAACACATACAAGTATTATTTTCTTGTCCACTGGAAGTTTCTTGAGGTTTTCAGTCTTCAGAATTTCGGTATAAGAGATGTGTATGGAATCTGGAATATGTCCTGTCCTGTATTCTTCGGGATTCGGCCGCACATCCACAACCATGAAATCTGTCTTCTTTGTCTTTATCCACATATAGACCTCATCAGCAGATACCTGCCAGTGTCCTTCTTCTGAAGCCTTCACGAGAATATCCGACATCTTTTTGGCAATATCATCCTGTGCAAAGGCAGGCAATGCCAGAGAGACCGCAATAACAGAAAGAATCAAATATATCTTAAGCTTCCTCATTCTAACTCTCCTCCCATTCTTGTCATTCCGAATGAAGTGAGGAATCTCGCCTTTAGAGATTACTTCATCTTATATTCGCAATGACGAACAATGTTTATGTTTATTCTTTTCAGGGTCACGCCCTGATTATGCTTATTCTCATCCTATTCCGAGTCTGAAGTCTTTTACTTCTTTGACCACATCCTTTAGTCTTAAACCTAACTGATTAGCTATATCAGGCCAATTTTTTCCTGATTTTCTCATCGCAGCAACATCTTTGTGAGATTTCTTAGAGAGGTTTGACAGAACGATTACCGTCACTGCCTCTCCCGGTGGAAATTCTCTTATCAGAGATTCTATTGCTTCGGGTTTCTGTGTCTCAAAGAAGTATGCCTTGGTTCTCTTTTCGAATGACTTGAGGTTTTTTGCTTGCCTTTCATTAATCTTATTTATCAGTCTTTCCAGTTCCTCTGGTTCAGACCGTTTACCAAATGCATAAGAAGTCGAAGGCAGTAGTAGAATTGTGACAAAAAATACGACCAGGACTTTTTTAAATAGTTCAAACAGCAACATTTTCACCTCGCCCCTCCCCTATAAAATAGTCTTTATATTCAAATTTGACCAAAAGCTTTGCTCTTGTATTAATACCCTCCAGCTTCTCCCTTTTTTTCTTTCTTAACAGGTGATGGTTTCTCTTCCTCAACAGTCACAGATTTTTTTGCCGGTAACGCCTCTTTAACAGGCTTTATCTCTTCGGGGATAACCTCTACCGGCCTGACTTCTGCAACCATCATCAATTTCTCTACAGGCAATGTCTCGTCATTGCCCCAGACGATCCAGCTATCATGATAGATGGCGGGGTCTTTGAAACCCAACAGTCTGAGCACAAAGTAAGAAAGTGAAATGCGATTTGCTATATAGCAATAAAGAACTGTCCTTTTGTCCCTGTCAAGGCTCTGGTAAAGCCTATGCAGCTGGTGTACTGACCTGAGTTCGGGAACTTGCGGGTCTTTATCTTTAACATCAAACTGGAAAAAGTGCGGGACATTAAGTATTGTATTCGGTATGCGCCCCCCCCTTCTTATCTTGTCGCCGAGGAAATGTCCGGGTGGTGTAGGGGATTCACCTTTATATTCAATTATTATCCTGCTGTCAACGAGTTGGGCATCTATTTCATTTTTCGCTATCTTCAAGACCTCTTCAGTGGTTGCCAGCCTGTTTTTTACCACATTGGCTTTAAATTGTGCTGGGGGGAGCTTATTCTCTTTCTCTTCAAGAGGTTTTCCTTTTGCAGTCCATGCTCCTATGCCGCCATCGAGCACACGAACATCGTTGTGTCCCAGATATTCCATATACCAGAAAGGGACAAAGGCATAGCCTGCAAAGATTCCGTAATATTTGCCTTTTTCAGCATCTCCGGGGATTTCTCTCTGGTCATAGAATACCAGGGTCTTGTCATGGCGAATCCCGACATTGCTTAGCTTCATTTCGAGTTCCTCGACTTTCCCCAGCGCCAGATCTTTTAATAACCCTATCCCTTTTATTTCGAGATCATCCCTGAAGAAATCATTGCAGGTCTCGCCGAGGTGTATTGCAGTGGGGATATGCCCGTTGTCGTATAGATCCTTTGGACGACAGTCAATAACAATCCAGTCTCCAAGGTTTTTCTCTAAATCCGCAGGTTGTGCCAACAAGTGCAGATTCAGATTCATCCTTTTCAGGATCTTTTCCTCTTCGGGCATGGCCGGTAACTCTATAAACTCAAGCATCGGTGTTAATGCACTGATAACTTCGCCACCGTAACCACCAGCAGCTTCCCCGGCTTTTTCTTTTGCCCCTTCCGGGATGCCTGTCTGGCTAAAAATCACAAGAAAACCAAGAGCAACCACAACAATCCCTATTATTAATCCCTGTGCTGATTTCATCTTTGCCTCCTCTTGCAACTAAAAAAAGTGATTATGTTACAATCGGAGTGCAGGATGCGGCTATCAAACTTACTTATTGTAAGTTTGTCCTTCGCGGGACGTATCCTGCACCTGCACTCCTACCTTCCTTACTTACCAAGAATTTACTTATCACCTCCTTTCAGGCGCTATCTTTAAACTCCTCACCACCATTATTTTGATTAGGTCAGTTTCAAACACTTTTCATAATTTGCTCAAGCGCCTCATGCATTAGAGTGCATGCCTCAATGAGTTTATCATTAGCTATCCTGTAGTAAATATTCCTGCCATCTCTTCTTGTTTTAAGTATCCTCATTTTTCGCATCAATGTAAGATGCTGTGATACATTTGTCTTTGGAATTTTAAGCCTGCCTGCAATAGCATCAACAGTCATTTCACCTTCTTTAAGGAGGTCAAATATCTCAAGTCTCTTTGCATTAGAAAAGGTCTTGAAGAATTCTTCCCGAAACTCTAATATCTCTTTGTTCATAAATAGACATCCTGATTAGTATTTATTAGAATATTCAAATATTTGAATATATAAATAAAAAATTAAATCATGCCCTGAATTTCTTTGCCAATTCCCCTCCCTTTTCAAGTTGCTCAAAAAGAACTTCGCGCATTATCCCACAAGCAGTAATTATCCTCTTGTTGGCGATACTGTAATAAATATTAAGACCTTCTCTCCTGGCAATGATTAGCCCTTTAGAACGCATTACTGATAGATGTTGCGATACATTTGCCTTGCGAATCCCCAGCCGCTCTGCAAGTTCAGTAACATTAATCTCTCCTTCGGAGAGGGCTTCTATAATCTCAAGCCTCTTGGGATTTCCAAGTGTCCTGCATATATCCGCCTGGAAACTAAAAATAAGTTTTTTCATAGCTATTAATATTAGAATATAGAAATTTAGCCTTTTTATCAAGTGCCGCCTTGGTATTATAACTTTTAATTCTGTCAACCATACAGTCGCATAAAACCGCTATCCGGACATGGCAGGCATACTGGAAAGCCTTTTGCAGCGATGCCAAATGGCATCGGAAGCCACATTCCAAATCCCAAAACTTGAGTGCACTTTTAGTTATCTCCTGATATCTTGACGGCATGCCCTGTCAAATCTTATCGCATTAAAAGGCTTTGAGGGATGCCCGCCATGTCTATTTTGCAACGATAAGGTTAACTTCATCTTTCAGTTTTATACAGGTTCCTTTTTTCACTTTACAATCAAAACCGGCACATCCGCTCTGTTTGCAACCTCCCTGCTGACGCTTCCCATAAACAAGTGGGAGACCCTTTTGCCTCTTGCACCGATCATTATCATATCTACTCCTTCTTCTTTTGCTGTCTTTAGTATCTCTTCAGCCGGATGGCCTTCTTTAATTACAGTCTTAACCGCCGTTATCCCTTTATCTTCCAGAACCTTTTTGTAATAACTCAGAATGTTCTTTGCCTTTTCATCCAGCATCTCCTTATATTCCGTCCCTTCCAACGCTTCCTTTAAAGTGGACATTTCCGCATCACTGAGCATCTCATCAATTAGAGATCTGCCCTCAAATTTTTCAACATAAACCAGGACGATAGTTTCAGGACGCATACTTGAACATATCTCACCGCTCATTGCAAATGCGTTTTTAGCGCCTTTTGTGTCGTCTACTGCAATCAATACCTTTTTCATTTTTAGCCCTCCTTTTGGTTTTTGTTACTCTTAAAAAAATTTTTTACTCTATCCACTTCTTCAAAGGCTGTTTCAGGAACCTTTCTGAAAAAAGACTGTCGTCAATCCCGATATTGTAATCGGTCTTTAGATAAGAGACCTCTGTTCTGTGTCCGCTCAGGAGGTTTTTCATTGTCCTCTTTGTTATGGTCGGAAAACCCTTTACATCCTTTACCTCATCTGCAGTAAATACCTTGTAAAGTTCGCCTTTTCTGTCATAATATTCTTCTTTCAACGGCAGATAATTTCCCTTGTCGATCCAGGACAGCCTGAAACTATAATCGACATCGGACGCCTTCGGTGTGCTCTTCACAATGTAACAGTCCCTGCCTCCCAGTTTCTCTTCTTTTGTCAGGGCATGAGTGTCATCTTCGATGTCCCTTCCGGAGACATCCTCATAGGTAAAGTCTGAGCCCACGAAGCTTGACCTCTTGTCCTGGGCCGCGATCCGCCTCACCATATTTATCGCCGGCACAAAGAGCCACCTGTCGTCGTCCTTTGCAGGATATTTATTTACCATGAAGGTCATGTCCTTAACATCAGCAGGCTGGAAGAAATATATGAAATATTTCTGGTTCCCCCCTGTTTCCCCGAAGTTTTTTCTCAGCATGGTCATCTCCCTTATCCTCTCCTGTCCCCCCTTGCTGACAAGCTTCATCATAACGCGGGCCTTAAAGTCCTTCCCCTGGTATAAAAAGGCGGCCTGGGATTTTTTCATGATCTCATCAGCATTTATTGCAAAAGAAGTGGATGAGATGAGCAGAAACAAGATCACAGCAATTATCTGATGAAAACTAATTACATAGGCTGTATTTATAAAATCCCTCCTGGCCTCCCTTTGCCAAAGGGAGGAACAGCCCCCTTTGTCCCCCTTTTTTAAGGGGGAATTCCCCTCTTTGGCAAAGAGGGGTAAGGGGAGATTTTGCAATGTTATTCTTGTAGTTTTTCTGTCGTTGCGGCTTGTCCGCAATCCTTCTTCAGAAAGATTCCCAATCCGCCTGAGGCGGAGGGATGACATTTTTTGTGTCTCTTTAAGATATGTCTGTCTCATCTTAAACCTCCTCATTTTTAAACAACCACCCCTGCATCAAAGTTATCAGGGCTGAAAGATACATTATTGTTATTATAGGTCTCTCTGTCATCACGAACCTCACACCTTCAATAAGACCTTCTTAAATGTTCCGATTAGTGCCGGCAAAAATATGAGGGTCGTAATCCCTGCAAAGAATGCGAGAGAGCCGAAAAATAGACCCACAGTTACATAAGGAGTAAGAGTTGCTATTACCATAGGAGTAAAACCGAGCGCTATAATCAAGGCATTTCTGAATATTGCAAGCGCAGGCTCCCCTCCCATTGTTTGTTCCATCGCTGACTTTAATTCCCCTGTTCGTTTAAACCTATCCCTGAACCTTGAAATAAAGTGTATTGCAAAATCGTCTCCCAACCCAATGGCAAGTGTTGAGCATACGGCAATAGGCATATCATACTCTTTTCCGAAAAATCCGATTAACCCGTAACTGAATGCAACAGAAAAGGCGAGAGGAAGCATCCCGATAATTCCCCACCACAAGGAACGGAACTGTAAAATCATAAAAATAAAGACCACCCACCATGTGCCTATTGTTGCCTTAAGCATCCCTGTCACCATTAGCTTCTGCCACGTGATATTAAGATAAGGAAGCCCCGACCACTCTATTTTTGTACCTTCAGGCGCAGGGTTTGTTTTCATATAATTCTCTACATCCTTAACTACTGCTGTCATATCCCTGTTGTCACCTGATTTCAACTGTACCCAGATGTTCGCTTTTTTATAGGTATAATCAGCAAAATTATCAAGCTCATCCGGTGATGAAGACATCAGAAAAAGGAACAGATACTGGCCTATCGTATCCTTATCCTTTGGAAGCATCTCATATCTTTTATCTTCATCATGCAACACATAGTTAACCCTCTTTACAACATCTGCCGCTGAAGTAGTCTTTCCGATGAGCGGATTCTTTTCAAGATGCCTCTGCAACCCTTCAATATATTTCATTACTTCGGGTTTCTTTAAATCATCATCCGAATTTCCTTCAAGGACAAGATAGGATATATAAGTCCCGCCGATAAGCTTGTTCAGTTCCCTGTCAGCAACCCTTATGGGATGCTGTTTCTTAAACCACTTTACAGGATTGTCGTTTACCACGAGAGTTGTAATGCCGTATGCCGAGATTGCAAGAAGCACCGCTCCTGCAATTACAACAGCCATGCTCTTTCCGAGAGAGAATCTGCCTATCCAGCCGAGCATCCTGCTGCCGGATTCTTTTTTTAAGATGGGTTTTTTCTCCTTTATCAGCATCATTACGGCAGGCAAAAATGTCATTGAAAGAAGCCACGCAAACACGATCCCGATAGCGATAAAGATTCCAAAGACCTTGACAGGAGGGATATCGGCTAACGCAAGGTCTGCAAAACCTACTGCAGTGGTAATTGGAGCAAAGAAAAGGGGTTTCACCAACTCATCAAACACTCCGAATATGGCCTTTTTCCTGTCACCGCTCTCCGGCAGCTTTTCATAGAAGTCGCTAAGGATGTGCACTGTCTCACATATTGCAATAGGCATCAGAAAGACGGGTATCATGGACGACATAATATGAACCGTAAAGCCTGAGCCTATAAGAGCGCCCATTGTCCAGGCAACAGAAAGCATGGCCACCATCATAGGCGGCACTACAAGAGAAAACCGTCTGAAGATAATAAAAAAGACTAGCATCAAAAGACCGCCTGCCAACGGCGCTGTAAAGGCCATCTGGATAAACATCTCATAACCGAAGGTATCTTCAGCTATCGGAAGGCCTGCCATATAGTATTTTTCCTGTCCTTTTTCTTTTGTGTATATTGCCTTTATCTTTTCGCCTATATCATGGGCAATATCTTTGTTCTCTATTGGAATATAGATGGCTGCTCCCTTTCCATCCGATGAAACGAGCCTGTCTTTAAACAAGGGATTGTCGAGAATCTCTTTTTCAAGTCTTTCTATATCTTCCTGTGTCTTAGGCGCTTCAATCATGGGGGGTCTCACATTCAAAATTCCATTTTTTGCCACTACGTTGTTTGTAACAGTAAGGCTCACGACATCATCTGCTATGACACCTTTAATCTTTAATATTTCATCGGTTATCCTCTTTATCCTTTCGAGGCTATCCTGCTGGAATATGCCGTCATCCCTTACTATTCCGAGGACAATAAGCTCTTCAATGCCGAAGTCCTTCTTTACATTTTGATGGAAGATCCTTATAGGCTCATCCTTTCTCAGCATGTTTTCAGGGTCAGTGTCTATCTTTATCTTTGGAAACTGGAAAGCAAAAAGGGCAGTAATTATAATTGTAAGCAGTACAATCACTTTGGGGTTGTTTACAGAAAATTCAACAAGTTTCATGATAGCCTTTTTCATACGTCCTCCTCAAAAGCATCCAAATTAAGAGATTGCTTCACTTCGTTCGCAATGACAAGCTGTGTCATCACAGAAAGATTCCCCGCATTTCCAGGGAATGGAATGCCCAATGAAAAACTCTCCTTTGTCGCCGTTTGCCTGTCATTGCGAGGAGCATAAGCGACGTAGCAATCTTTTTCAAAAAGTTAAGTTCATATCAGCCGGCACCATAATTTCTTTATAGTAGGTCGCGGGGTTTGCAAGCTCCACACCCTCGACAAAATCAGCCTTTGCCATACCAAAAAGAGGGACATTAAGAGGACATGCAAGCATTTGTGCGCCCTCTTTGTACAGCATGAAGAGCAGTTCCTCGACTGTGGGCAGTTCCATCTCCTCCATCCTCTTCATTACCGCATCGCCCATCTCCTTTGGCTGGTCAGGAAGACATTTAAGATCCTTGACCTTTTCCTTATGTATTGCATTCACCCCGCGTGAGCCGAAGAAAAGAGTGACCCTGGAACCTTCCCTGAGCAGGCTTAATGCGGTCATAAGCGCATTATAGACCTGACAGAGTTCGTCATGAAAACACATTATAGAAACATTTTTTGTTATCTTTGCCATTATTCACCTCCGGCTAAATTCAAAAATTAAAATTAAAAATGCAAAATTAAGGGATATATTTGAATTTTGAATTGTAATTTTTAATTTTGCACTTTGCATTTTGCTTTCCCATTCATGGTAATCCGCTTAATCCATGCTTCATCTTATAAAGGAAATATCTTTCAAACCCGATTTTCATCCATTTTGCCCAAACCGCTTTTTTCAGAACTGTTTCCTGACGCGGAGGCAGAACCGGTTTAGCCTTCATGAATGCAGCGGTATTGCCCATGTCCATCAGGCATAAGACAGACAGTTCTGCAGGCGAAGGCGCAGCCTCGTTCTTGATCTCTGCAGAAATTGTTGCAGCAGCGGTTTTTGCCATTTTTACGGTCATAAAACCGGTCTTCGGAACCCCCACAGGCACAGGTGTCGGCTCAGGCGGAGCGATCGCCATCGCAACACCAATAGTAAAGATATTTTTATATTTCGTATGTCTGTAATTTTTGTCGACCGGTATGAATCCACGGGGATTCCCGAGATGAGCAACAGCCGGGACCCCTTTGAAAGGAGGCGCGATCATAGCGAGTTTGAACGGTATTTTTGCGCCGTCCTTGAGACGTATTTCATCAGGAGTGACCTCATCGATAGCCTGATTAACAACCGGTTTTATATCCCTCTCAGCAAATTCGTCTTCAATAAAACGTCTTGACTTTCCAAGTCCCCCCACACCCATATGGCCAACATACGGTTCTGATGTAAGATAGATGATGGGCACCTTATGCCGTATCTTCATTCGCCGCAACTCAGCATCCATCTCGAATGCGAGTTCATAGGAAGGGCCAAAACAACTCACCATCTGGGAAGAGCCGAGGATCATGGGGCCAGGCGTTTCAAGAATTCGTTTCCATGTCCGGCCGGTTCTTACTGCGTGGTCGAGCGTGAATGTGCAGTCTGTGTATCCCTTGTCAGGACCAAGTCCTGGTATTTCATCGAATGATAGATGAGGGCCGGTAGAGATAACAAGATAGTCATAGGAAACTTCTTTTGCGGCTGTCAAAACCTTTGATGACTCCGGATCTACATTCTTTGCTGCTTCATGGATGAAATCAATGCCCTTGGGCTTCAGGATTTCCCCGACCTTCAGCGTGATATCTTCCGGCTTTCTCCAGCCCATGATCAGCCAGGGCAGAGAAGGCAGGAACACAAATCTGTCATCGTCGCTGATTACTGTCACAACGGCTTCTTTGCCGAGCAGCCTCTTCAGTTCGAAGGCCGCTGTAAGCCCTCCAAAAGAACTTCCTAAAACTATAATCTTTGTTGCCATGTTACCTCCCCTTTCAAATATGCTTTGATTGACGTTGGTGAAAGAAAAATCTCAATCTAAGAGCAGCAACTTTAATTTACAGATCTTTCAAAGCACCCCGACCACTTTTTCTTTTCCCGTCACCAGGTCTACAAGACCATCATAATCTATTTCTATTATTCCTTTTCCTGCCATATCTGGAGTTATCCCTCTGAGTTTCATGTCTTCATCGAGTACATATACTGTTCCGGAAAAACCTTCAAGCCTCCCTTTTTGGGTGAAATAGACAGCATTCTGGATCAGGCAGATGTCTGAAGACATATCCCTCGCAAGACTGACTCCCCTTTTTCCTTCCGGAGTATCAGGCGCACTTTTTATAATCACGATCATGGTAACCTCCAGTATGTTTGCAAGCTATCAAGCTAAAATATCATTGTAGTTTCAGATTCCTTAATAATCTTTGCGATCTCAGAGCTACCTGAAATAATAACGCCATCCGTAATGTCATCAGGCTCAAGATGCTCTTCCATTAATGAAATGTTATCGGCATATACATCAGCGCCCATATCAATACAGTCTCTGATTCCATCTTCAGCACTCAGATATTCGGTATCGGATATATCCTGATTTTTCCTTGCCGCATTCACACCTCCATCCATAAGGATAAGCTTGACTGACATGTCTTCAGTTATCGCACCAAGGGTGTGGCGTATGGCCTCAGGGGCATCAACAGTGCCGTAAGGAGGCCTTCTTAAAATTATGCTTATATTCACCATAGTGTCCTCCTATATGCCAAAATTTAGAAATACAGGATTTGTTTTGATTACATTAAAAAGGCCTTTTAGGGAACTCATCTCGCCGCCATCAATAGAATCATCAGCCGCAAGACCGCGGGTCTGCATGCAGCCTGTTCATATATCCACCTTAAGTCCCCTGCCGACAAGTTCCTCAAATGCTGTAAGTGATTTGGGTAGCTGTCCTTTGACTATAGTAAATACTCCGTCCCCTGATGCAATAAGTCTGGCTTTATGTCCTTTTTTCAGCGCAGCATCCGCGAGTCTGATTATAGTATGAGTATTTTCAAAGCTGTATGGCGTGGTTGAAAGAAACATCACTATTTCCTTTTGCATTTTTTATCTCCCTCCCCTCAAATATTAGAGTTTTTGCACAGCGGTTGAATATACATAGAAGATAATTCCATTTTTAAGGTTGTCTATGTTAATGCTGATATTCACCTTTTTTTCAACAACAGCTTTGAGCGGACTTAATGAAATCATAAGGGCATAATAGACCTGACAGAGTTCGTCCTGAAAGCACATGACTGATACATTTTTAGTTATCTTTGTCATATTACTTGCTCCTTGTTCCGGGATATTTACCCTTTTTTGTCACGGGACAGCAGGCAGGAGGAGGAATTTCCGAGATATAATCCTTTTTCAACAGCGAAAGGAGGTCCGGCACTATCGGGTCTTTCAGAAAATAACACCTTAGCCTTCCATCCATATAGAAATCAATTACGCCGTAACGGCGCAGCAGGGACAGGTGCTGGGATACGTTCGGCTGGCTTATCTCAAGGAAATCCTCAAAATCACTGACGCACTTTACACCCTTCAAGAGTTCCTCGAGGATTCTTATTCGTACAGGATGGGCAATTACCTTCAGAACTTCGACTCTGTGCTGTAAAGACCTCATTAAGAAATACCTCCGATTTATTAATATATGCAAATATTATTATATTTGAATGTAAATGTCAAATAAAAAATCACCCCTTGCTGACTATGTCAATCAGCTTTGATTTTTCCTTCATCTGCTCGGTCAGGACTTCGCGCATTAATATGCAGGCCTGTATAACCTTGGGGTTGGCAACGCTGTAATATATATTAACTCCGTCCCTGCGGGATTTAAGTATCCCTTTGTGTCTCATCACAGCGAGATGCTGTGAAACGTTTGCCTTCGGCACCCCGAGAATTTCAACAAGTTCACTGACGGTTTTTTCACCGTCTTTGAGCGCATTGAGTATTTCGAGCCTTTTTGGACTTGCCAGAGTTTTGCAGACATCGGATTGAAGTTCAAATAATGTTTTATCCTGTTTCATGGACTTTATTCTATTTTCTTTGATATGAAAACGTCAAGTAAAAGTTTCCGGGTTATTACGTGAAGCAAATTCCAGATGTAGATTTCTGTTGATATACAATATTAGCATATGATAATAAATATTTACTGTTCTAAGAAGGGGGAATTCTTGGAAAGGCAAGTTAACCTGTTACCAGTAGTTTTTTTTGTCCTGATTAATCCGGCATTAATATTGCTCAATCAGTCAATATTACTCTTCTTTAAAAGAATTCTCTTTTCAAATAATCCTACACCCAACTCGATAGGGATTTGTTTTGTATCCCAAGAATAAAAACCCGAGTATTCTGTCTGGCGTTCCACCCTGAAATAGTTTGTTGTCTTTCAATGCGAGCCCAAAGGGATTGGAAATCTATAAATCGTTTCAAAAATAAGGGGAAATAACAATGAAAATAAATAGGTTCAGTTTGATTTTTATAATTTCTCTAATATGTTTTTCGCCGTTTAGCTCGAATACCTTTGTATTTGGGGCGACGTTACCTCCAATTTTTAATGATGGCGTCTTGTCGCAGCATATTAAGGAAGCTGACGGCACAAGCGGACAGGATACAAATTCCGGCAGCGGCGTTAAGACAGGACATATTCAGGATGGTGCGGTTACAACAAATAAAATTGCTGATGAAACAGTGACTACACCAAAGATAACAGATGGTGCGGTTACAGATGAAAAGATAACCGGACCGATATCAGGCTCAAAGCTTGGAAGCCATACCCATTCCGGGGCGGATATAGTAGATGGAACAATCACTAATTCAAAGATCGCGACTGAAGCAATAACGCCAGACAAAATAGGGTTTTACCGGAACGTAATCATTGTAGCTCCAAGCGGGGGTGATTTCACCAATCCAGTGGATGCTGTGAATGCTATTACAGATGCATCAGAAACCAATCCATATCTGGTAAAGATTATGCCTGGAATTTATAATGTTGGTCTATATGTTTTACAAATGAAGTCATATGTTGATATTGTTGGTTCTGGTGAGAATATTACAAGAATAATCGGCACAAGTGCATCCGGAGTGATACGAGGCGCTTCTAATGCAGAGATCAGATTTCTGACAGTAGAGGCTGGCTGTGAAAATGGTTCATTAGCTATGGCAATAAGAAATGATTATATTTCACCTAAAATTAGTCATATAACAATTATTGCTTCATGTGAAGGCCGTAGTTATGGAATTTATAATGAAACCTCTACACCGTTAATAAGAAATGTAGATATCAAGGTATCAGGCAATAGTGATTTCAGCGTCGGAATTATGAATAGGATGGCAGCCACTATTTATTCGCCAATTATAATTACCGATGCAACAATAACAGTTACTGATAAAACTAACGCTAATGGAATTTATAACGCGACCTCTGTTACTCCTGTTATTATGACTAATGTTATAACCAATGCTTCAGGCGGAAGTTATAGTTATGGAATTTACAATTATAGTTCTGCTGCAGAGATGATCAATGTAAAGACTCTCGCGTCAGGCGCTGGTAATAATTATGGTGTCTATAATTCATATAATTCAACTCCCAACCCCAGTATCATGAATGTAATTGCATCTGCGAAGGGCGGAGCATTTAATTGTGGCATTTCAAATTTCTCGCTCGGTTATTCATCTACCGTAAGAATAGATCATTCGGTGATAAGCGGTTCAACAGCAACAATATGTAGCGACTCTAATGCAACGACATATGTAGGCGATACAAAGCTTGATGGAGGCCCCGTAGCTAATAATGGAGGGATTGTTACTAAGACGGTCATAAGTAAGGATACATAATTTTTTATAAAGCAGCATATCGGACATTGGGTTCGTGAAAAAATGCACAAATCTTTTTAGGATTTTGTTGCAATGACCTCAAATGGCCGCGT
>JBFMDL010000034.1:0-28824 GCA_040753635.1 Nitrospirota bacterium
TGCCGGTCAGTCTTTCGACATCGGCGTATGCCTTCTTGTAGGCAGCAAGCGATTCTATGAACTGCTTTCTTGATTCTGAGAGGGACCTCTGGGCATCGAGCAGGTCAAGGTAACTGAATTTGCCGTAGCGGTACCCTTCTTGGACAGCATCAAATGCGGACTGTAATCCCGGCAAAATAGAGGTCTTCAATGCCGTTGCCTCCACAAAGGAGCTCGAAAGGGCAGCATATGCGTCTGTCAAAGATGAATGCGCTTTCAGTAAGGCAGCCTTTTGCTCCTCTTCTGCCTTGGACAGCCTGCTCTCCGCTTCAGCTACTGCTCCTGAATTCCTGTTAAATATTGGCAGCGGAAACGAGATGCCGGCAACCATTGCAGATGTCTCTGTCTCCCTGAAGCGCTTGACGCCGATGCTTATGGATGGGTCCGGTAGTCGGTTTGCCCGTTCAAGGTTCAGGGTGGCCCTGCGCTGCTCGATCTCTGTTGACCACCGCGCAACATCAGGATTCTTGTTTATGTTCTGTGCAAGCTGCTCGGAAGACGGGATATCAGCAGCAAGATCGAGCAGCCCCACTGCTTTTTCAAAAAAAGGCTGGGGATTTCCAAGGACTGCCGACAACTTCTTTCGGCTGGCTTCCAGGGATCTCTTCGCGCGTTCGAGATCTATCCGGGTTTTTGAGAGTTCTGCCGTGGCCTTGGTCTCTTCTATCGGTGAGACTTTTCCTGCCTGAACACGGGCAGAAACCGTATTCAGGGACTGCTCAGCCAGATTGTATAACTCTTCTGAAACCTTTAGACGTTCCTGCTCGGCAATGACATCCGTAAATGCCTTTGTCACCTCGCTGAGCAGGTCAAGTTTTTTGGCCTCATAGTCCCACCTGGCCAAATCGCGTTCAATACCTGCGGCCAGAGCCCTTTTTGAGCGCTTGCCGCCAAGCTCTATCAGTTGGGTGAGTGCCAGGGTATATTCAGCGCCGTCAAAACCGCGAAGGTCTTTGTTCCCTCCGAAATTGTCAATATTGAAGGAAAGCTCAGGATTCGGCAGCGTGCCTGCCTGGGTAACCATTCCTTCGCGTGCCCGAATTTCCCATGAAGATGAAGACAGTTCGGGGTTTTTCTCAATGGCAAGGGTTATTGCCTGCTCCAGCGTTAACTCATTCGTCTCAGCTGCAAGCACAGGCACGATGTTTGTGAATAGTGCGCACAAAATAATAGATACGGAATAAACACGGACCATAAGATACAAACCTCCTTAAGTGCCTAAATGGATAAAGACAAGGATTTCCTATCCACACTGAAGGGACAGGGAAAGGAGGCGTATCAGATCAAGAGAACTACTGACTGCAGACTGGCAAGAGTCTTATAAGGTGGCTTTTCAGGCAGACTAATTGGGCTATTGTAATGCTCTTCTAATACCAGCGATGGAGCAATCCGAGCCAGGGAAACCAGCGAAAGTGTTTGTGTGTCAGTGTAATGAAACGTCCTGTTAGTAAAGACAGGACTGCTTTGAAACTGGACATCCTTGCAGGGTCCGCATGCGTCTCCTCCTGCTTCTGCAACTTGAGAGTTGAAATCAGACCCATTGCACGCACCTACTAATTCCATTGCAATATGTCCGTCCTCGCCGAGGCAGAGAAGGGCGCCCTCTAAATTAATGGCAGAGAGACCAAGAAACAGCGTCAGCATGAAAACAGCCGACAGCTTGTTCAAAAATAGCGGTTTACTCATGTAATAATTTAACAGAAGGATTTATAAAACGTCAACGTAAGCATCCTGTATAATGGAAATACGAGAAATATCATGACTATTCACATTTCCCGCAGAGATTTTCTCAACGGCATTCTTCTCGGTGCAGGGGCTTTCCTGCTGGAGTTGCCGGCGCCACTAAGGCTGTTTGCGCAAGCACCTGGCTACGGCTTCTCCGGCATAGGAGATTATGCCTCTTCAAATGGAAATATACCTGACGTTATTAATGCTTTTCAAATCATTCAAGGGGGGAACATAAGCGCACAAGATGCGGTTGATACGGGCGAGCAGTATGACCTCGTTATTGTTGGCGGCGGCCTTAGCGGTTTAGGCGCTGCATATGAGTTTATGAAGTCGGCTCCAAAGAAAGCGAAATGCCTTATTCTCGAAAATCATCCTATTTTCGGCGGCGCTGCAAAAAGAAATGAATTCATAGTGCAGGGTGAACGACTGATAGGTCCTCAGGCATCCAATGCCTTCGGCGTCATAGACCGCCCTGATATTCCTGGATATGAGATTTACAATGATCTGGGAATACCGACAGAGTTTGAGTATGGTGAATTGCCGTCAGGACTAAAGGCCCTGGACTTTGATTCTACCAACTTCGGGTACCGGCTCTGGTTCGACTCCAAAAGCATCGGCCACTTTTTCCCCGGTGAGGAAGCTGACGAACCGGGCAAATGGGTAGCAGGTTTCTGGGAAGGCGGACTTTCAGAGATGCCTTATACGGAAAAAGTCAGGAAGGATTTCCTCAGATGGCGCAATATAAAAGATCGCCAATATGAAGGCGAGGATTATGGCAGGTGGCTTGACTCGATGACATATAAGGATTACCTCGAAAAGATACTGCGGCTCGACCCGGCAATAACCCGATACGCAGATCCGGTCCTTGCCAGTGTTGCAGGTCTGGGCTGCGATGCAATCAGCGCTTGCACGGCGCGACAGGTATCAATGCCTGGATTCCCAGAGTTTCAGGGGCATCGCTCATTAAGAAACAGCCACTGGCATTCTTTTCCAGGAGGCAATGACGGTTTTTCTCGGTACTTTGTGAAGGCACTTATACCTGACGCAATCGAAGGGGGAAAAAAGTTCGCGGATATACAGAACGGGCGGATACGATTTTCCGTGTTTGATCGTGAAGGCAACAGGGTTCGTTTGAGACTTGCATCTTCGGTGATCAGCATAGAGCCTGAAGACCGCAAACAGGTAAGTGTCACCTATCTCAAAGAAGGGAAACTCTACCGCCTCAAGGCCAGTGGTGTGGTTATGGCCTGCGGCAGCCGTACAGCGAGAAAGATAATCTCGAACCTTCCTGCGGCATACACTGATGCATACGCCCAGTTTCACGTGTCCCCTATTCTTGTTGCGAATGTGGCCCTCACCAACTGGCAATTCCTGTATAGACTCGGCTTCACAGCATGCAAATGGTTTGACGGATTCGGGTTCGGCTGCAATATACGCAAGCCGATGTATGTGGGGAACTATCGGCCTCCTCTGCAGCCCGACAAGCCGACAATACTCATTTTTTATATTTCTTTCCACGAACCGGGCATTCCTATCGAGGAACAGGGAGAACATGGCAGAAAGAAGCTCCTGGGAACAAGCTATGCCGAATTCGAAAACCTGATCATTAAACAGATGAAACAGCTCTTCGCTGATTCAGGCTTCCAGGCAGAAAAAGATGTCGCCGGTATCATCCTGAACCGGTGGACGTATGCCTATGTAAACCCGCAGCCGGGATTCTACTATGGAAAAGACGGAAAGCAGGCGCCGCGAGATATCATCCGCAAGCCGTTTAATCGTATTGCCTTTGCACACGCCGAGCTTAACGGTCATCAACACTGGGTAGCGGCAATAGACGAAGGCAGAAGGGCTGCGAAGCAGGCAATTGCAGCGCTGTAAAGTAGTTGTTCCATAATGATTGTTGCTTTTTGTATACTAAATAATGGCGCTTAAAAATATAAAAATAGCTTCATTACTTAACTTTTTCCTTATTCTTCTTCTTAGTATCTCGTTTCTGGCCCCGCTTTACCATAACCACGCTCATAACAGTGACTATCACCAGGAGAGTAATGGAGATCATGCTTTTTTTCATGATGACGAGCCGCATAATGGGTTGTCCGCGAACCAACAGCATAGTCGCGCTCACCTACATATCAAAAAAGACATCGGCAGCCAGGAATCACGATTAACTTTTAAAGACAGGACCCTGAAGCCGGTCTTTTATGTTGAGCCTTTATTTTCGGTCTTTCCTGAATATAGGATCTGCAGGCCCACAGATAATACTCAGCGACTCGCTTTCCAAGCGATTTATAGGCATTGCCCTTCAGGCCTTTCCCCGCCAACAGTTTAATCACAAACTCCGTCGTCAAGGTCTTATCCCGACGTAAAACGCCGGGCAGAAATGTATCCAGGGAGTCACCATGATAAGAATATGTCTATTATGCATTTTGTCTCTTACGCTGTTTCCCTTGAAGGTATGTGCAGCAGAGCCTTCAGAGAAGCTGCTTTTTGAAAAGAATTCACTCTACCAGTATATTCAGGTAATAGAGGACACGGCAAAGAAAGAGCGGTATGTCCGGAATCAGAAGAGAGAGTATACACAGGGCGGCATATACATAAATGCACCCGAAAAGCTCCTCTTTGAATTCACTCAGATGGGCTTTGTCTCGCTTGTGTTTCTGGACAAAGACCCCCAGGACGTTCTTTTTGTCGGTCTCGGCGCTGGGGCTATGCCCAGGTATTTCACCAAGCGCTATCCTGATGCCGTCATCGACATAGCCGAGATTGACCCGGATATGTATTCGGTGGCGCAGAAGTATTTCTACTTCAAAGAAAACGACAAGATGAAGGTCCATGTCGAAGACGGAAGGCTTTTCCTTAAAAGGTCAAAGAAGAAATATGACTGGATCATCCTCGATGCGTATCAGAATGACTACATCCCCTTTCATCTGACAACCCTTGAATTCCTCAAGGAGGTTAAGAGCAAGCTGAAAGATGGCGGCATTGTCGTTGCCAATATCACCGCGCCGTTTAGAAACAAGTTCTTCGATTCCATGGTCATGACCTACAAGAAGGCGTTTCCCCATCTCGCCATATTCAAGGGGAAGAAGTCGGCCAACTTTATCTTTGTTGCAACGGCAGGCAGTAAAATTAAGGACAAGGACAGTGTCGAGGCGAGGGCCCCCAAAGTCCAGTCCGTGAGGAAATTTGATATCGACCTTGAGGATTATGCTTCAAGGTATGAACCCTCTGATGGCTATGAGTGGTCAGGCGCAAAGATACTGACCGATGACTTTGCTCCTGTGAACCTATATCAGTACCAGAAATCGGGGGCGCAATAAAGAGGTGACAGTATGATCAAATTCGTAGTCTTTATCTGCGGCGCAATAGTCATGTCCTTTGAGATTCTGGGGAGCCGGGTGCTTGCTCCGAACTTCGGAAGCTCCGTATTCGTCTGGGGCAGCCTGATCAGCGTCTTTCTCACCGGCCTCTCTGCCGGATACTATCTCGGCGGCCGCCTTGCCGATCTCAATCCTTCTTCCAGAAAGTTGAGCCTGATCATTATCGCCCCGGGTCTCCTCTTCCTGACATTCCCGTTGTACAGCACTCCGATCTCGGACTGGATCTTCGTGAAAGACCTCGGTGTGCGGCTGAGCCCGCTGATAGCTTCAATGGTGCTCTTTCTGCTCCCCTCCATATTCCTCGGAATCGTCAGCCCCTATACCGCAAGACTGATGATCTGTAGCCTTCATACATCCGGCAAGACGATTGGAACACTCTATGCGCTGTCAACTTTCGGAAGCATTATCGGAACTCTTATAACCTCGTTCTATCTGATCACGCTGGCCGGGACAAACGCGCTGATCATGGGGCAGGGAATTCTGCTTATCGCCTTGGCGATCCCCCTTTACTTCAAGAATCTGAGCTGCAGCATAGAACAGACCGGGCAGTCCGGCGTTATGAGCGATAATAGGTGAAATTGGGACACGGGCATAAAGAAAGCAGTCACGATCATTCACATGACGCCCATGGTCATGTTCACGGAATTGTTGACCCAACTATATTCACGACAGAGCGGGGCATATGGGCTGTTAAATGGTCGTTCTGGGGCTTGGCTGTTACTGCTGTCTTTCAGGTCGTTGTATCCCTGATCTCCGGAAGTGTCGCTCTCCTTGCCGATACGATCCATAACATAGGAGATGCAGCAACGGCAATTCCACTATGGTTCGCCTTTACACTTGCCAGAAGGAAACCTTCACAGAGGTTCACATATGGCTACGGCCGCGTCGAGGACCTTGCCGGAGTGGCAATTGTGCTCACTATCCTGTTCAGCGCCATTGTTGCGGGGTATCAATCTCTTGACCGGCTCTTTCATCCCCAGAAGGTGGAATATCTCTGGGCTGTTGTTGTCGCATCGATAGTCGGCTTTCTCGGCAATGAAGCTGTTGCAGTTTTCCGTATCAAGGTGGGCAGGGAAATGGGTAGCGCTGCACTGATCGCTGACGGACAGCATGCCCGCGTCGACGGCTTGACCAGCCTCGCAGTGCTCCTTGGGGCAGTCGGGGTTTGGCTGGGATATCCGCTGGCAGACCCCATTGTCGGCCTCGTTATTACCATCACCATTCTCCGCATAGTGTGGGATTCCGGAAAGGCCGTATTTATCCGACTCCTCGATGGTGTTGATCCGGAAGTGGTTGACGAAATCAGACATGCCGTGAACCATGCTCCTGGAGTGCAGGACATAAGCGAGGTCAGAGTAAGATGGATAGGCCACAGACTCCATGCTGAAGTTAACGTTGCCGTAAAACCTGAGCTTACGGTTGAACAGGGCCATGAGGTCGCCATGGAGGTGCGCCATCAGCTTCTCCATCACCTGCGGTATCTTTCAAAGGTAACGATCCACATAGACACTCTGAATGCCTCCGGAGAGCGGCATCATGCCACCCCTGAGCATATTCACGGCAATTTGCCGCCTCATGCGCATTAGGCATTTAGGAACTTTGAAACTGCTATTTGACCAATAAGGCCCTTGAATCAACTTGCCTATTTTCTCCATCCCAATCGAGAACATTGTACACGAAAAGGTAGAGTAAAATAAATTCTGCAAATATGAAACAGGGTATAATTCTCAATGGTTTAAAACAATCCCGGATTGACGGGAGAAAGGAGAATTATACCCATGAGAAAAAGTTTATCAAAGAAAGCGAAAAAAGTCATTGAGAAAGGAATTGAGGAGTTAAGGCAGATGCCTTCATTAGCAGAAATAACAAATATAGGTGCACGGATGATGTTACAGGCAGCACTGGAGGAAGAAGTAACAATTCATATACAGGGACTATTACGAGAGGATTATTTTGAACGGGAGTGAGATCATCTGTTATCTTCATGCTCATTTGCATAATGCCGTTTTTTATGTCCTGCATTTGTCCCATATATTTTTGTTTATATAAATAATGATTTAAGTGTCAATATCCTTCAGAATCGATGATTTATGAGATGGGCATTGCAATTCAGATTTTCTAAAGTTAGAATTTGAAGTTGACAAACCCATGACTATAGATGCTATTTTAAATATATAAAAATATTTTTTATTTCTTATTCTGAAAATAAACTAAAAGGGGGGTGGTACAACGAGAAGAATTTTCTTTGTTTAAGGGCGTCAAAATAGTAAAAACAGATGTTTCAAAAAAAAGACATGCGGGGAGAAAAAATATGAAAAAAATCTTGTTTATTGCTTTGATGCTATCACTTGTGATTGGCGGATACCTTATCTTTACAACGGTTGATTCAAAGACGCCGGTCGCAGTGGCAGGCAAGACATATTCAGGCACATTGTATGTAGCCGGCATGGGCGGACACTTTGCAGTAGCTGATGTGACAATAGACCCGAGCAATACAGAGCAGCCGATTAAAGTCAAAGATCTGGGCATGCTGAGCATAGGCACAGGCAAAACACATCCTACCCATGATGCAAGAATTGACTCCAATGACAAAAACACGATGTTCTGGTCCACATATAAGCTTGATGGCGGCAATCTGCATGTAGGTAAATCTGACCTTAAGACAGGAAAGGTAATACAGGACGTTGCATTAAAGAACCCTGACCGTGCAGCATGGACAGGCGCAAACTTCTGCGGTTCCGGACAATCCAAGACATCATTCATTCCTGTTTCGATGTCAAACGAGGGATACATTGATGTATATGACAAAAAGACCATGAAGCTGAAACACCGTCTCTGGGTAGGCGACCTGGGCAATGACATCAAATGTGGAGTAGGCGAATATACATTTGCACACGGAACAAATACACCTGACATGAAGGCATTCCTTCTTACACTGAACCAGACACCTGATGGCCATACAAAGTGGACAGGCAACACAGAGCTTGTTCTGCTTGACATGGCGGCGCTTGAGCAGGGCAAATTCAAGGTGCTTGCAAAGAACACCATAACCGGTACAGCCGGCAAGACCATAACATTCAGGCAGTATTTCTCACAGGATGGAAAGCATTTCTTCCAGTCAGGAGCAGACAGGGGCTATCTTATAGATGCAAAGACTCTTAAGGTCCTCGATGAGATAACACCGCTTCCGGGTGAAAACCATGATATAATGCCTACACCTGACGGCAAATATGCAGTCATGACACTCAGGGAGAAGATAAAGGACAAAGACGGCAAAGAGATAGTTGACGGCACGGTTCTTCTTTACGACGTAGAGGCCAGGAAAACCATCGGAAAAACAGCATCTGTATGCTATGACTGCCACAAGAATGTTGGACAGGGCATGGCCGTTCTCTGCGGTTTAGATGCTAACTGGAAATAGAAATAAAAATATAGTTTATTAACTGTTGAATTAAGGCGGACATCAGAATAAAATAAACGGTGTCCGCTTTTTTTACGGAAAAAACAGAAAATGTCAGGATTCAATTTCTTAACAGTTGCCTTAAAAAATCTGAAAAGAAAAAAATTCAGATCAGGAGTGCTTATTTTTTCCATTGCGCTACTGGTCTCGCTTTTGATATTTGCTCTCTCTTTTGTTGTCAGCGTGAATTACAGCCTGAAAAAGGCGTCAGACAGACTTGGAGCTGACCTTACCATTGTTCCTGTGGGCGCAAGAGGGTCTGCCGAAGCTTTTCTCCTTGAATCTAAAGAGTCTTCATTTTATATGGACAAGAGTTTGATTGAGAAGGTAAAGAAAATTGATGACATTGCATCTACAACATACCAGACATACCTGTCTACAATCACAGGGGTATGCTGCGATGTTGCCCAGACAAAAATTGTTGCGTTTAATCAGGACACTGATTTTATTATCAAGCCATGGTTGCAAAAATCGCTTGGACGCCGTCTCAAGAGAGGCGAGGCGATCGCTGGATATGATACGAACTACAATCTCGGGCTGGAATTGCTTGAAGTTGAAAAGACGATCTATAACAATAAGTTCAAGATAGTGGGTGTTCTCGACAAAACAGGCACCGGTTTGGACAATGCCCTGTTCATGGATGAAGAGAACCTGAAAGACATTATAGGGAGCGGCAATTCACCTTTAAAGGAAGGCCAGATATCGATAATTTTTGCGAAGATAAAGAAGGGTCTCGACCCGTATGAGGTCGGCAGGAAGGTGGAAGGCGAAATAGTTGAAGTTGATGTTGTTGCAAGGGATGATATGGGCAGGGAGATGCTGAAAACCCTGAAAGACATCAACAAGATTTTCCTGGTATCCATAATCATGACTTCAACTCTTGCTGTTTTCCTTGTCTGGGCTATCTTTTCAGCGATAGCCAACGAACGATCCAGGGAAGTCGGCATCATGCGCGCCATTGGCGCAAAGGAATCACATATAGTGAAGCTTTTTATCCTTGAAGTGTTTTTGATAGGAATGGTAGGAAGCATTATAGGCATGGCGGCAGGAACTTATCTTTCGATATCGCTTGCAAAAGGTTTTACAATCCTCAAGAATATCTCCTCCGGTCTATCGTTAATCCAGTATGCAGGAATCACCGCTTCAGGATTTGTTATAGGTACAGGGATATGTATCACAGGGGCTTTGGTGCCTATAAACCGCATTAAGAAACTCGAGCCGCTTCTGGCGATAAAAGAGGAATAGATTGCCGCAGATAGAAATTATCGGCTTAAACAAGATTTACTCTATAGATGATCTGAACATAAAGGCAGTCGACGGTATTTTTCTGAAAATCGAAAAGGGTGAATTTCTTTCCGTTGTAGGACATTCAGGCTCAGGCAAGACAACGCTTATTTCGATGATAGGTGGTATAATCAGGCCGACCTCAGGAAAGATCCTTTTTGAAGGTAATGACATTTGTTCTCTCACTGACGAGAGGCTTTCTGAATACAGAAACGAAAAAATAGGTTTTATGTTCCAGTTTGCAAGCCTTCTTCCGATCCTTTCATCAAAAGAGAATGTTCTTCTTCCGGGACTTTTCAGCCGGTCTGCCGGGAGAAATGATTATAAAAAAGCGGAAGAATATCTTGATATGGTCGGAATCGGGGATAAGCTAAATGCGTATCCTTCACAGCTTTCAGGCGGACAGCAGAGGAGGGTCGCTATTGCGCGTGCTTTAATGAATGATCCCGAAGTTATCCTCGCAGACGAGCCAACCGGAGACCTTGACGAGGAGACAGAAGCGGAAATAATGAGGCTTTTCAAGAGATTAAATGAAGAAAAGCAGATCACGTTTATTCTGATAACACACAGCCTCGACCTTGCAGGCCAGGCCAGGAGACAACTCAGGATGAGCCAGGGCAGGATGAAAGAGGTTTAGTCTGGTATATAAACAGGCACATTATTCCAAAAATCTTTATAATGTCGCGATTTAGCTGTTATAGAAACCATATTGTCGTGAACGAAACCCGAAGATTATATTGAATGTCTTGCAAATGTGGCGCAGATAAAGATTTTTTCCACATTTGCCTGTTTTTTGTTTGAAATACAAAATTTATTGCCTTCTTAGTAAGGTGTCTCTTCCCTCTATTTTACTTCATGATTTCCGCCGTAAGCATTATATAAAAACTTTCTTCGCTCTTTTGAGACAGCGCCCTGCCTAAAATGTTCCAGACAATATTTTCATCGCTCCTGTTTCCGCTGCCGATGAATACGGTCTCACCGTCTTTGCTGATTATTGTTGCGCTTGCCTCCCGGAAGATAATCTCATCTATGCCGCCTTCACCGGTGTAGCTTATACGCGGCGAAATAAAAATATGGATATTATTGCCGATGACCCTTGGATTTACAATAAAACCTGTTGCGACATCCCTGAACTTTGTCTCCCTCAACAGATAACCATGACGCCTTGAGTAATAATAAAACCAGTCAGTATATGATACGCTGACGCCTGATTCTATCCTGCCGTCGCTTCCACTCAAGACAAGAAGGTTCTGTTGACCGCTTATACGCCGTTTTACTTTGCCAGAACTCAGGAGCGCATCTATCTCCAGACCGGTTCCTGCTCCTATAACATTTCCTGCTGCCCAGTGGCTGTCCCTGTAATACCAATTGACTGTCAGTCCTGTTTCCTTTAAGGAGGTTTCGTCAATATACCGGAACCTTATCCTCACCTGCTGCGGCATCCTGTCCTGTTCTTTCAAAAATTCAGCGATTGCATTAATATTTTCAGGATAGTCATTTATTATCAGTGAATTTGTATTCCTGTCTGTAACAACCCTTCCTTCCGGAGATAGGAATACCCGCACAACACCCTCGAACTCCTCTGCAAACCTGTTTTGAATCTTGAAGACCTTGACCTCTGTATCAGCGGCTATTGAAAAAGAAGTTGTGATGACACTTATGAAAAGAGCCGGACATAGTATTAAAAATAGATTGTTTCTTATTGTATTCATTTATTTTTCACCTCCTTTATCTTTATATTTTCTTATCTGGATATTCGATTATTCGCGGGCAGAAAAATGCCCCTTGCAGGCAAATTATTTTTTTCTAATTCTGACCTTACCCGGTTCAATAATAATTAAGTTTCCCTTAAAGTCAATTTCTGAAAGGGAGTCAAATGCCTTGATTATTTGATTGTTTAATTCTGAAGTGGATACTTCATTAGGAAAATGAGCAATAACAATACCTGAGTGACTGCCTATAGGAAAGTGCAATAGATTCCCAAAACCTAAATCACCGGTTAAAATAACGGCTTTTTCTTTTTGAGCAAATTTAAATATTTCATCGTCGTTTTTCCCCTTAAACCTGAATCCCGAACATCCAACGCCTCGTAACCTTTAGTCCTTAAAACCTTTGCTGTTGACCGAGGCAAATCCTCATCAATCACGAATCTCAGCATTTTATGCTATTGCTCTGACTTCCTCGTTCGCCAGGTGCTTTGCGGCATAATCCAGCACAGCCAGTATGTCCTCCTTGGCGATATCGTATTCCGTCATAACCTCTTCATATGTCATTCCGCCTGCCAGTTTGCCGAGAATCAAATCTACCGGGACACGCGTCCCCTTTATCACGGGCTTGCCGAATCTGACTTTTTCATCTATTGTAATTCTTGGGGCAATCTCCATAACTATCACCTCCTGCTAAATTATAGCAGATTAAAGTCCATAAAAGCGGCTTAATCTTAGATTGAGGCCGATGCAGGCAATTAGTACAGACATCTGACGGGATTTGGACGATAGAATTTTCTGCCATGTTAGTAACTTAAATAGCATTCTCATTTTTCAATGAACAGATAACGTTTATGACTAAGAGAAGCGAGTCAGCATTTAGATTTAAATCTTTAGTCTATAGTTATTTGACGAAAAGAGTAGGCTATATCAGATTTATTACTTAGCGTCATCTTTTTTTCTGCTAAATAAATTGCCCACAAGAGCAAAAACAAATATGGGGATAGCCCGTATGGAAAAAACATAAAGTGGTAAAATAATATATATCGAATTATCTTTCACTTTATATGTAGACCGCAACTCAATGCTTTTCACACCTTTTATTTGTTCGATAAATTCGTCTTTACTTAAAAACTTTTTGTTCTCATCGAATGCGGCAGTTGAGCAGTGCCCGAAGGTATAGCATTTCTTAAATCTTCAAATCCTCCATTGCGGCGAGCCGAGCGCAAAGAAATGCATGAAAAATGGGCTTACTTTTCCTGCCGTATCTGTCGAGATCGGGAAAGTGATCCTCTAAGTAATGTTATTAAGGCCATGAGAACGAATTTCCTGCGCGGGCAAAAGACTGACGCCTTCCATATTACGTTTCTTGCTCATTCGCGCTTACAAGCAGGCGACTAAGACTTATAATGGTTACATATTTTTTCTGACGAATTATGGTTTAATGCATCTGTCTTGTTATCTTGATGTTACTTTAATAATTTGGCTATAATATAGCCAGAATGAAACATGAGATTATTTTATCACCGGAGGCAGTTCAAGATTTAAAGTTACTGGACGCTTATCAGAGGGCAAAAATAAAGGATTTAATTAAGGTTCATTTAAGACATGAGCCTACCAAGATAAGCAAGAGCAGAATAAAGAAACTGCGGGGACTGAGTCATCCGCAATACAGATTAAAGATAGATAATTTTCGTATATTTTATGACATAGAAAAAAATAGGGTTGAAATACTTTCGATAATTTTAAAATCAAAAGCCGCTGAATGGCTTAAAAAAGCAGGAGAAAGCATATGAAAAAGGCAGCATTATCAGAAGTTAAAGATGACCTTTCCAAATATCTGCGGTTAGCGGAAAAGGAAGAGGTTGTAATAACACGGCATGGGAAACCGGCGGGCGTTTTAATCGGGTTTGAAGACGAAGAAGACTGGTTTGATTATCGCTTGGAGAATGACCCGCGATTCTTAAAGAGAATCGAGCAAGCCCGTCAAAGTCTTAAATCCGGCAAAGGGATAAAAATAGAAAATATTTAAGGCATAACAAACCGCTCGTGCGGATGGCAAATAGCCACCGCACAGTTCAGGCGTTGGCGCAGACAGGCGCAGGGCATTGCTGATGCGCCGCCGGAGAGAAACAAAAGGGGTCAGCCCTTGACGGGCTGACCCCTTTGCTTTTTTCTTGCCTGTTTAACATTTTTCCATTTTCCTGAAGAGGAATGGACGTCTTTAAGGACAATGAATATCGTGGAACGATTGAACAAGGAGTTTAAGCGCAGAACAAAGTCAATGGAGATAGTTGCCGGAGAAAACGCATGTTACAGACTCCTGACATTTATATTGTTAAAGATGGAATTGGGCTGGAGGGCAAATGCTGTAGGAAAGGTGCGTCCTAATTTGCCGTTATATCAAATTTACACAAAATAGTTGACGGTATCCTTGCCTTTGCAGTCCATCTTATCTTGCCCATGTCTCGACTCGTTTAAGAAGTTCTTCTGTAGTCAATAGCCTTCCTGCTTCAGCATCCTTTAGCCCATCCAAGACCTGAGCGACAAAGTCTATTTTATACATTATGTCCTCTAATGAGCATTTATCAGGTAACCGTTTTATAGTTTCGATACTTTCGGCTGACGTCTTACCCTCACTGTCAAACAGTCCTTAAATTAGATGAGGATAATTCAATTTGAATATATCTTAAGCCTTTGTTACTGTCAAGGATGAAAAATAAGGAAGGAAAAATTAAAGATAAAAATCTTTTTTTCTATCTTTAAAAATATTATTGAATTCATTCAGGCTTTTATCCCTTGCCTCGCTGATGTCGATTTCTGAGACAGAAAAAATCTCTTCATCAGAAGATGCTCTTGTCAGTGTCTTTCCTCCTGGAGAGACGATCTCGCTTGAGCCTATGAATTTCAGTTCCTTTTTGTCTCCTCTTTTTTCACTCCCAATCCTGTTAGCTGTTACAGCAAATACCCTGTTCTCAAGGCACCTTGTAACCATCGCATCAGGGCAGTACGGAAGCACGAGGTTTGCAGGATGGGCAATTATATCAGCGCCTTTTAAGGCAAGCGTCCTTGCAGACTCCGGAAAGAACCAGTCAAAGCATATCATTATGCCTATATTCCCGATAGGCGTCTCCCAGACCCTGAATCCGGTATCTCCCGATGAGAACCAGAGTTTTTCCTCGAAGAATAGATGAGTTTTCCTGTATGTTCCGATAAATCCCTCCGGACCTGTCAGAATCGCAGAATTATAAAAAGTTTTGCCGTCTCTTTCTGCAATGCCTGCCACAATGTATGCAGAAATTTTTTTTGACAATCCGATGAGCTTCTGTGTTGTGAAACCCGAAGGTATCTTTTCGGAAAGATCTTTCACCTCATTTTTTGAAACGAACTGGTACCCGGTATTGAAAAGCTCCGGCAGAACAACAAGATCGGCCTTCCGAGATGATATGATTTGAGAAACTATATTGACGTTCTGTTTTATATCACCGAATACGGGATCGAACTGAAGAAATCCGGCTATCATATTTTCAGAAAAGCCTGCTGCCTTTCTCAACATCGTCAGCCCGGATAACCAAATATCCGCTGTCTATGCGGCTTCTGAGCATGATAGGGCTGCAGCCCTGTGAATTATCCCATTTTTCATCTGCAATCCCGAACTTCAAACCGCATTCATTGCAAACTAAATCCGTTCCCTCCACCCTGTAACCTTTCTTGAATTTATTGCATGTGAAGCATGCATCAAAATATGCCGAAAGATTATTATTGCCGTCCGTCCTCACAAAAAAATTTATGCGTTTGCCCGATTTTTTATAGGTATAAAAATGGACTTTTCCATCATTAACTTCGTTAAGCGGTAATCTTGTCTCTCCGTCTTTAGCGGTGACTCTGGTGTGCTCTGCAGGGAGTCTGCTGCATCCCGGGGAATAGAGCGAAAGGGAAATGATAATCGAAAAAAATAATGCCGATTTTAAAAAAGCGCCTGTTGTTATCTTCATTTCAGTACCCCTCAAGCGTAAATGGCGTAAAGATCATCGGTATCAGGGTTATTATAACAAATATTACAATCGAAACTATCGCTGTCAATGCCCACTTCTTCTGAATCCCGGAGATTATGCCTGAAAGGGATGCTATTTTTCTGAAAGGCTCTATTATCCCTGTCATCATTCCAAAAAAGCTTCCTGTAAATAGAGCGGCATAAAGCACATAACCGGCATAGTAATACTCCGGCTGAAGGACATCGAAGGGGCAGTGATGGGTGGGGATCTGGTAAAAATAAAGCGAGATGAAAGATATTATGGATGCGATGGATACGATAAGGAAAATACCGGATACGAACGACAGGGCAAGTGTAAAAGGTTTTTTCCCGTATTTAATTGCCGAAATCCCTGATGCCGCCATTATCAGAAATAAGGTAAAAAAAATAATCTCCATAGGTCTTACAGGAATGGATGCGAGGGAACTCCCGATGCCCGAACCCCCTTCGCTGAAAAGAACCCCGCAGCAGGATGTTATGACATTAGGGTCAATCAGAAGGAAATATCTTATCTGCAATATATATTCAACCAGAACAACCGGCATTATCAACAGCAGGAGTTTGTATTTTTTCCTTGTCAAAGGATAATCCTCAGCCCTGTTGTCCAGATAATTTATTGCTATCCATGAGGATGATATGAAGATAGAGGCGATTTTTGCATAAAGCGCCGGAAATCCGTAAGGATTTGCATTCAGCGAACCGGTTGCGCACATGGCGCCGACAAGCAGTTTATGAATATCGTCTGCTGTGTATATGAAAAGGAAAATGGATACGATCTCGAACAGGAGACCGTACTGGACCAGAGTTGATACCAGATAAGTTTTTCTTTCAAGGGCAAGTTGTTCCTCTGAACTGTCCTTTATATCCCATTTCTTTAATATCCTGAAACCCAGGAAAGCGGCTGCAGTCAGGATAAGGAGGGTTATTCCCGAGCCTGCGATCAGAGCCAGGATGCCGGGATGAAGTATCATCCGATTTCAGCGCACCTGCCTTTCTGATTCAAATAATTTACGAATGTGTAAAATTCAGTCATTCCTTAAAACTCTCGTAACAGAGCCGTCCCGCATCTCAACTATCAGGTCAATATCACCGGATTCAAACACAAGCGGATCATGAGTGGCGATAATGATAGTTTTCCCTTTATCCCTGAAAGTTCTCATGATATCCATGAATTCAACTGATAGCGCTGTATCGAGGTGGGCTGTCGGTTCATCAGCAAGTATTATGTCAGGGTCGTTAATAAGCGCCCTCGCTATGGCGGTCCTCTGCTGTTCTCCCCCTGAAAGTCCCTGCACCGGGAAAGCCCTGCGTTTGGACATGCCCAGGCTTTCGAGTATCCCTTCGGCCCTTGTTTTCAACCTGGAAATGCTTATATCTGTCGGATAAAGAGGAAGCATAACATTCTGCAGGACGTTTATCCCCTGTATAAGATGGAACTGCTGGAAGATAAATCCGAAAATTTTTCTGCGGAGGTCTGTAAGAAACCTTTCCGGGAGATGCGAAACATCCCTGCCCTTCACATTTATCGAGCCGGAGGTAGGACGGGTCATGCAGCCTATGAGCGACAGGAGAGTCGTCTTGCCGGAACCGCTCGGGCCTTTTAAAACTGCAAAGTCCCCGTGCCTGACTGTTAAAGTGACATCGTTTACGGCAAGGGCCTCGTTAATCTTCCCCTTATTGTAATATTTGGTGACGTTTTCTGTCCTTATGATATCTTCTGTCATTTTTTAATTCTTACTTTTTGCCTTCTAACCTTCTTTATCCCCTCATCACCTCGTCAGGATCAGTGACCGAAGCCTTCCATGAGGGTATTATTGTCGATGCAATATAAGGTATCACAGTGAGGGTCATAAGAGTTGCTATCTGATAAGGGTTTATAAAAGGTACAAGCCTGAAATCCGGATAAATGACCGACCATCCTTTAAGCGCCGGACCGAATAAAGAGGCTCCCCAGAAGAAGACATGCAGGTGCGCGGATATTATGCCTATAAGAAAAGATGAAACTGAAATTACAAACCCCTCCCAGAATTTCATTTCGAGTATGTCCGACGTCTCCCATCCTATCGCCTTGAGAATCCCGATCTCCTTCTTTTCATCTGCGCTGAGACCAGTTGCCTTATCCCATGCAAGGATTATGAAAGCGACAAGCGCGCCCGCAAAGAGGGTGAGTATCAGTCCGCTTCGCCATCCGAAGACAGCATCATATGTCCTTATAATTTCATCCCTCAGTATAGGCCTTGTGTCCGGGAAATATTCCCGTATCTTTCTTGCTATGACAGGCGCCTCGTTTTCATTATGCACGTCAACAGCAAGGTCTGTAGCCATTCCCTCCGGGATACCAAAAAGCTTGATGATATCTGTCTGATTCAGAACGATCAGATCAGAAGTCAGGAGTTCTGAGTCAGCCTCGAAGACCCCGACAACTTTAAGATCATGATAGCCGCCGTCAGCGCCCTGGAGAGAGATTCCACTGCCCGGTCCTATGAACCTTGCTTCTGATATGCCCCTGCCTATTGCAACGGTGTTATGTTCATCTGCAAAAGGCAGACGGCCTTTCAGAAGCCTGTTATTGGCTGATATGGGATCAGCAGATGAAAGGATCGTATAATTTGCCTTAACAAGCGAGTCGTAATAATATCCCCAGTAGCGCGGCTCGACTTTGGCTACCCCGGGTATTCTTTTGATCTCTCCTGCAATCGTTACAGGGATTAATTCGTGTCTGCCTGCCATCATTCTCTGCACCAGGAGTTCCGGGGAACTGTTTAGAATAAGAAAGGCTTCGCGCTTGAAAGAGTAAGTCAGGAACAGGATCGAACCTGTAATGAAGATAACAAACGAAAAAACAAGGACTATCCCTGCATTCTTGAATTTCCGCCTTAACAGAGACTGGAGCGTGTAATCAAGAACATTTATATGCCTGTTTATGCTCACCGGTTACGCACCAGTATTTTTGTATCTAACGTTATGAAATCAGGAGGGGAAACCACAGAACCCGAGGGGAAATGTTCGATCGAACCGGGATAATCCTGAAATGCTGAAAAGAGGTCGGCCTGTGCGGGATGTCTTGTATATCTGGCATCAGATGAAAAACAGATATCAGTCAGTTTCAATGCGGCGGTTATCTCCCTGAGGTCATTGGCGGCATCCCTGAATCCCGAGACTTCAATCGTTGACCTTGCGGCAAGACCCGAAATTATCACAAGACAGACAGCTATAAAAATGAAAAAGGAGTATGATTTTCTCAACTACTTCAGGTCCTCCATTGTTATATCACCGAATCTCAGAATCCTTTTGCCGTGATGGTCTTTCATGAACTCTTTAGCCGTTTTCTCGGATTCAACAGGGATTAACTCGGCTCCCATAGGGCCATATACGTCGCTCCCCGATACAAAAAACATTTTCTTTGCATCCATAATTTTTGTTGAGTAATATTCTGTGACAAATACAGCGGTCATATCCGACTGCTTTTTTGAAGGATTATATTTATTCAGATTGAAATAGTACCTGAACATGTCCTTCGGGCCGTCGAATGCCGCATATGTGGCGTCATCGAAGATTATCTGCGCTATCCAGTTTTTATATTTTGCGACAAACATGCCGCATACCCGGCATTTGTCGTCATGCCTGACATCAACCGGTTTTATATCAGCAGCATGTGGGACTTGCAGTTGAAAAGAAAATAATGCCGCTAAGATAATCCGGAAGATTGTTCGGAGTGTTTTTTTCATAGATATTTACCTCTCATCGTTAGTTTTGGATGATATTTCCAGAACATCAGATTTTATATTTATTGATTATTGCAGAATTCTTCGGGAAGCGTCAATTATCAATCACACAAACACGCCGTCAGACATTTCTACCACCCTCCGGCACCGGTCGGAAAGAGTCTTGTTGTGTGTAACAATTACAAAAGTTATATTTTTCTTTCTGTTGAGGTCGATAAACAGTTCAAACAGGTCATTCCCTGTTGATGCATCGAGATTGCCGGTAGGTTCGTCTGCAAGGACTATTTGAGGATTTTGTATGAGAGCCCTTGCAACAGCAACACGCTGCTGTTCGCCTCCGGACAATTCACCGGGTCTATGCGTAAGCCTGCCTGAGAGCCCGAGTTCCCCGAGGATGTCTCTGGCTGTCCTTTCTGCGATCGAATAGGGCATGCTGCTTATCAGCCCCGGCATCATTACATTTTCAAGTGAATTGAATTCAGGGAGGAGATGATGGAACTGGAACACGAATCCGATGCTTTTGTTCCTGACTCGTGCGAGCGAATCATCATCCATCGCCGAAATATCATTCCCCTGGAAAAGAACTTTTCCGGAAGTCGGTTTGTCAAGCGCGCCCAGTATATGCAGGAGAGTGCTTTTGCCGGCGCCGGATGCGCCTATAATGCCGAGCATTTCCCCTTCATCTATCGAAAGGTTGATCCCCTTCAAGACCTTGAGGTCACCTGCTTCGGTCATAAAGGACTTGGTTACATTTATGGTTTCAACAAGTTTATTCATATCTTAGCGGCTCCACAGGATTCAGTTTTGCTGCCTGCCAGGCAGGGTATAAAGTTGCGAGCAGACTGATTATGACCGCTGATGTTGACACCACAATGAAATCAAAGAGTTTCATTTTTACCGGCAGATGGCTCAGATAGTAAACGTCGGCGGGAAGTTTTATTATCTGATATGTATTAAGCATATATCCAAGAATATATCCGCAGGTCACACCAATGGCTGTGCCTATTATGCCTATGAAAAGCCCCTGAAGGATGAATACAGTCATAATCCCGTTGTTTGTTGCGCCGATGGCCTTCAGTATCGCGATTTCCCTGCTTTTCTCTATTACGTTCATTATAAGATTGCTGATAATGTTGAATGATGCGACAAGCACTATCAGAACAAGGATTATGAACATCGCAAATTTTTCGAGCTTGAGCGCCGAGAAGAGGTTCTTGTTCATCTGCATCCAGTCCATGACATAATAAGGGAACCCCAATGTTTCCTGCAGGTGAGTGCGGACAACCGGCGCCTTGTAAATGTCATCCAGGCGCAGTTCGATCCCTGATATGCTGTTGCCGAGCCCGAAGAATTCCTGAGCGGGTTTTATATGAGTAAGAACCAGATTCGAATCGTATTCGAACATGCCTATCTGAAATATCGCTACGACCCTGAACTGCTTCACTTTCGGGAGCATGCCCAGCGGCCCTATCTCACCGATAGGGGAGACGATATTGATCCTGTCATTTATAATGACCCCGAGATTGCCGGCCAGTTCATTGCCGAGTATTATCCCCGGTATATCTTCATCGTTAAGCCTGCTGAAATCGCCGTCCTTGACATGAGACAGGATCTCGGTGGTTTTTGCCTCGGTTTCGGGATTGATGCCCCTGAGAAAGACACCATGAGCCCTGTTCCCGTGCGAGACCATCACCTGTCCGAGAACAAAAGGGGCAAACGACACAACGTCCTTCTCCTTGACGAGTTTTTCCGCCACTTCTTCATAACCTGATATGGCGCCTTTATAATCCCGGATGATAATATGAGCATTTGCCCCGAGAATTTTCTTCTGCAGATCCTGGTGAAAACCGCTCATAACCGACAGAACCACAAGGAGCGCCATTACGCCTACCGCAACCCCTCCGATTGATATGGCTGTATTGACAGACAAACCCCTGTGTTTTTTCTTTGATTTAAGATACCTTAAGGCTATGAATATCTGATATGGAAGATTCATCAGAAACGAGGATTCATGATGCACGATACATGATCCATGAAGTTGACAACAGTCGACTTCTTAGATTTCTTATCCTGTATCTTGAATTTTGTATCTTGCATCCTGGTTTATTGCTCCGGCTTTAATTGCGGGAAAAGAACAACATCCCTTATCGACTGTGTATTGGTCAGGAGCATAACAAGCCTGTCAATGCCGATGCCTTCACCTGCAGCAGGAGGCATGCCGTATTCAAGCGCCCTTAAGAAGTCTTCGTCCATCCAGTGAGCCTCTTCATCTCCAGCCTGTTTCGCCTTTACCTGCTCAAGGAATCTTTCTTTTTGATCGAACGGGTCATTAAGTTCCGAGAAGGCATTGGCGATCTCTCTTGAGCTTATAAACAGTTCGAATCTCTCGACAAGTTCGGGATTGTCGGGCTTTCTTTTCGCCAGAGGTGAAAGCTCAACGGGATGGTCGATTATGAATGTGGGCTGGACAAGGCCCGGTTCAACTTTTTCCTTGAAGATCTCGTCAAGAATTTTACCCATGGAAGAGCCTTCCGGTATCTCGATCCTGTTTGCCTCGGCCCATGATTTTGCCTTCTCTAAATCATTGAATATTTCCGCAGGCACACTGTTTCTCCCCAATGCCTCAAGCATGGGTATTCTGGGCCAGGGCGGGGTAAGGTCGATTGTTTCATCGCCATATGGTATCTTTAATGTCCCGGCTGCCTTCATGGCCACGTGTGAGATGAGCTCCTCGGTAAAGGACATGAGGAAATTATAGTCTTTATATGCTATGTAGAATTCGAGCATCGAGAATTCCGGATTGTGCTTTGTGGATATCCCCTCGTTCCTGAAATTCTTGTTCAGTTCGTAGACTCTTTCATATCCGCCTACAAGAAGTCGTTTAAGATAAAGTTCCGGCGCGATCCTGAGATATAAATCAATGCCGAGTGCATTATGATGGGTCTTGAATGGTCTGGCTGTCGCGCCTCCGGGTATCTGGTGCATCATCGGCGTCTCCACCTCGATGAAGCCCTTTGATTCGAGAAAATCCCTTACAGCCTTGATTATTACACTCCTTTTTGCAAAGTTTTCCCTGACTTCAGGGTTGACTATCAGGTCAACATAACGCTGTCTGTATCTCGTTTCGATGTCTTTTAACCCGTGCCATTTTTCGGGCAGCGGTCTGATGGATTTAGTGAGAAGTTGAAAAGCCTCTACCTCAACTGTGAGTTCATTGGTCTTTGTCCTGAAAAGCCTTCCCCTTATGCCGATGATATCGCCGATGTCTATTTTTTTCAGAAGTTTGTGGCGCTCGCCCAGAACATCTCTTTTCAGATATATCTGGATCTTCCCTGTGCTGTCCTGTATATGCGCAAAAGCCGCTTTGCCGAAGTCCCTCATGGCGACGATCCTGCCTGCAAGAGAACACCTTACCGCATCAGATTCAAGCAGTTCCTTGGATGCATCATTATATTCGGCGATAAGTTCAGCGGCGTGGTCATCAGCATCGAATGGATCGCCGTACGGCTTGATGCCTATCTCTTTCAGTTCATCTACTTTTCTGATTCTCTGTTCAATAAGTTCGTTGGTGTCTTCCACTGTCACCTCGAAAAGTCTATGGATTATAATGATTAAATTTAAGGTAAGTCAACTAAACGCGATATTACCCGGCCACGTGTTTGTACTTTTCCATCAGATAGCCGATGAGGAACTCGACCCTTGCGGCGAGCTTGTCAGGGTCGGGGTCTGAGCCTTTGTTGACATAGTTGGCCGGTTCGAGACTTTGCATCTGCTTTTTGAGGTCTTCATCAGCCTTTTCCGCCGAAAAAAATACTATCGGCACCTTTTTTGTTTTGTTCTGTGTTTCGACTGCCCGCATTGTCCTCGCGGCAGTGATACCGTTCATTACCGGCATATTAAGATCTATTATTGCAATGTCTACAGGATTTTTTTCGGCCAGAAGTTTTGAATATGCTGATATCATATCGAGACCGTTTTCGAATGACAATACATTGGCCGAAAAATTCTTTTCCCTGAGGAGGTCTTCGATTATTTTCCTTGTATATTTGGAATCATCTGCAATGAGCGCATATCCCTTTTCCGGCGGCTTCTGGGGTTCCCATAATTTCAGTACGTCGAGAGTGAACCCGCAGTAAACACATGTGACCTCTCTCCTTTCATTTCTCTCAACAACACTGAAAGGGACTTCTTCGTTACAGCATAAACAGTATCTGGTATTTTCCATCGCAGTTTTAAAATTATAAATGTAGTTTTTTTTATTGCAAGCGTAAGTTTTTATTAATAAAATAAAAAATGGGGTTAACAGAAACATTGGATAGTGAATTCAAATCTTCATATAGTCTCCTTACTGAAAAAGAATTCTCTGATAGGATAAGCAGGGCTGAAGATATTCTGACTGACTGCACACTATGTCCCAGGGAATGCCACGTCGACAGAACATCCGGTGAAAGGGGTTTCTGCAGGACAGGGGATATGCCTTTTGTATCAAGCTGGGGACCTCACTTTGGAGAGGAGAGGCCGCTTGTGGGCAGATACGGCTCAGGGACGATATTCTTCGGGAACTGTAATCTCAGATGCCTTTTCTGCCAGAACTATTCCATAAGCCATCTCGGAGAAGGCGTTGAGATATCCTATGACAAACTTTCAGAGATCATGATCTCACTCCAGAGGTCTGGCTGCCATAATATAAATTTTGTGACACCAACCCACCAGGTTCCTGCTATTTTAAGGTCTGTAAAACTGGCTTCCGACAACGGCCTTAGGGTCCCGCTGGTTTATAATTGCGGCGGTTATGATGCGGTAGAGACATTAAGGATACTCGATGGTGTGGTTGACATATATATGCCTGATTTCAAGTACTCAAATCCGGAGCATTCTAACAGATATTCAGAGGCTGATGACTACCCTGAAATAGCAAAGGCAGCGATAAAGGAGATGCACAGACAGGTGGGAGATCTTCAAATGGATGAAAGAGGCATTGCCACAAGAGGGCTTCTGGTGAGGCATCTTGTGCTTCCCCAAGACATAGCAGGCACATCCGAAGTGGTAAGGTTTATAGCAGAGGAGATATCAAAAGACACATATATCAATATAATGGACCAGTATCATCCATGTTTCAAGGCATTTGAAAACCCGCCGCTTGACAGGAGGATTACAGGCAGGGAATATGCCAATGCAATAAAACTGGCTCTGGATGCAGGACTGAAAAGAATAGACGGGGTGACTGTATGAAGATAAAATTTCTGGGCGGGGTCAGGACAGTAACAGGGACCTGTTTTTTTCTGCACAATCAGGATAAGAGGATACTCGTTGATTGCGGCATGTACCAGGGTCCTGATGCAGACAGTATCAACAGGAGAGACTTCGGTTTCGATCCGGCGGGAATAGACTGTCTCTTCCTGACACATTCTCATCTGGATCATGTCGGACTCGTTCCAAGACTCGTCAACGAGGGTTTCAGAGGCAAAATAATAACAACCTCGGCAGCAGCCGATATCGCTGAACTCATACTTTATGATTCAGCGCATATTCAGGAATCCGATGCGGAATGGCATAACAGGAAGGCCTTGAGAACAGGACTTGAACCCGTAAAACCATTGTATGTGAGCAGGGACGTGGATAAGGTGATACCCATGATCGAGAGAAAAAGGTATGGAAATATCGAGGAACTCTGCCAGGGGATAAGATACCGCTTTGTGGATGCCGGCCATATACTCGGTTCTTCTACGCTTGAATTGTGGTACTCAGACGGGCGGGATAAAAAGATAGTCTTTTCAGGGGATATAGGCAAGAAAGACAACCCGATAGTAAATGACCCTGTTTTTGTGGAAGAGACGGATTATCTGACGATCGAATCGACTTATGGGAACAGGAACCATAAAGGCATGGATGAATCGATAGACGAACTTGTCGATATCATAAAAACAACATTCAAAAAAGGCGGCAATGTTATCATCCCCTCTTTTGCCCTCGGAAGGACGCAGGACCTTCTCTACATACTGAACAAGCTCGTAAAGGACGGCAGGCTCTTCAGGATAAACGTTTACATTGACAGCCCCCTCGCTGAACGGATAACAATGGTCTATGCCGCCCATCCCGAATATTTTGACAGGGAGGCCCAACAGTTATTCAATATCGAAAGCAGGGATGCGATAAGGATATATTTCACGAGAAGGACAGAAGATTCGATGGCGCTGAACAGGATAAAGAGCGAGGCGATAATCATCGCGGGTTCAGGGATGTGCGAAGGCGGCAGGATAAGACACCATCTGAAGCATAATCTCTGGAGAAAGGAAAGCGGTATTGTTTTCGTCGGCTATCAGGCGGAGGGCACTCTCGGAAGAGAGATAGTCGACGGGGCAAGAATTGTGGAGGTGCTTGGAGAAAATATAGTGGTACGTGCGGGCATCCATACACTCGGGGGATTTTCCGCTCATGCTGACAGGGATCAACTGATTAACTGGATATCGAAATTCGAAAACAGCCCTGAAATATTTATTGTCCATGGTGAAGAGAAGGTATCAAGGGAATTTCAGACATTGATAAACGGGAGGTTCCCATACAAAACCCATATCCCATCATATGCTGAAGAATTTGAGATTTGAACAGAGAATATTTATTAAATTTTCAATTTAAGATTTATTATTTCAGCTGTCATTGCGGACAGGTCGGCAATCGCAACTGTTGATTTTCCGTAAAGCCAGCTTCCTGCTTCTCCCGGATTTATTACCAGCGTATTTTTAACTTTTCTTACGTCAGCTTCATGGAGATGACCGTATATGACTACGTCATAATGTCCGCTTTCTGCCAATGCATTAACAATATGATGCTCATGAATCATAATTATTTTTCTGTCGCTCAATTCGAAGATATGCGGCTGGTTGAATATCCTTCCTTCCGACATCTTTTGAAGCAGGAGTTTGTCACCGTCATTATTGCCGAATATTCCTGTGAATCCGCATTTGAGCTCTCTCAGTATACGGAAAGTAAAAGGCGAAATAAAATCTCCTGCGTGAAGGACATGTTCAACCTTTTTCTGATTGAAAAGTTCAACCGCCTTTCTGATCTGATCCATGTTGTCGTGAGTGTCCGAAATTATTCCGATGAGCATATTTATCTCCTGCAGACAAGATTATAAATAATTCACAGGCATAGTTTCAATCAGATACACAATTGAACAGATTTAACCCATTTATATATGAATTCCCCTGAGATAGTTCTCAAACCAGGGAAGGCAGTAGCGCATTCATTCTCAGGCAGATATACCGTCTGCCTTCCGAGGACTTTTTCAAGCGGGCTTTGGAGACCGAGCAATCCAGTAAATGAAACCTTTTGATCGTTGTTGCCTTCCTTTTATCTGTAGAGAATTATAATAATTTGGGCTATAGATAATATATTGATATAAAATAATAATTTGTTGTTGTTATATAAATAGAGCAATTATTATCAAATAAAATACTAAATAATAAATATTATATTGACAATAAACGAGAATATATGATATTATTTTTATAATTTATAAGGATAATATTATGAGTCCAATTTTAAAACTTGATAAGCACAACGAAAAAAAAGAGCTTATTTTCGAACTGAAGTATCAGTTGTCATTAACAACCCGCCAGCGTTTTGAAATGATGTTTAAAAAATCAAAAGAAATAAAAGACTTATTGGAGAAAAGTGGACACAGAAAGCCTTTTGAGATTATTAAAAGAAAATAGAGTTGATTTTATAGTAATCGGGGCGACCGCATTCCCTGTGCATGGATATGCACGCACAACCCTTGACATCGATATCTTCGTTAAACCCGAAAAGAAAAATGCAGAAAGGGTATGGAAGGCATTAAAAGAATTTGGTTATGACATGACTGATATTTCGATTGATGATCTGCTCACAAAAAAAATATTAATCCGTCAGTATGCCGTTGAAACCGATATCCATCCGCATGTGAAAGGGATTATCTTTAATGACGCATGGAAGAACAGGGTTAGGGCAAAATATGGAGACACGTTTGTTTATTTTGCCTCGCTTGATGACCTTATTAAAATGAAAAAGGCGGCAGGCAGAGCGAAAGACCTTGAGGATTTGAAGATACTGCGCAATATCAAGAGAATGAAAGAGGAGAAGAAAAGGAAGAAATAGATGGAGGAATCGAGACACGACAGGTTCAAGAGAATAGCAGCCAAAAGGACTAACGACATTCTTGAAAAAATCAGGATACTCGGGAATTGTTCCAATAAGAGTTCTTATGAATATACAGAGGAAGAGGTTAATAAGATATTCTCTGAAATCGATAAGCAGTTAAAGCTGACAAAATCTAAGTTTTTGGGCGGGAAAAGGGAGAGGTTCAGGTTGTGAAAGAAGGGTTAGAGTTTGAGATTACAATTTGTGACTTCAAAAACCAGCGTGGAGGATAAATGAAAGAACTGATTCCAGTAGAAATAATTGAAAGAAAAATCTATTTAATTCGCGGTGAAAAGGTTATGCTCGACAGCGATCTTGCGGAACTCTATGAAGTAGAAACAAGAACGCTTATTCAGGCCGTCAAAAGAAACTTTAGCCGTTTTCCTTCAGATTTTATGTTTCAGTTTAATTATCAAGAGGTTGCAGTTTTGAGATCACAATTTGTGACCTCAAAAACTGGCAGGGGAGGCCGGCGCTATTTCCCCTATGTTTTCACCGAACAGGGTGTTGCCATGCTCTCAAGCGTTCTCAGTAGTGAAAGAGCGGTAAAAGTTAATATAGAAATTATGAGGGCATTTGTCAGACTGCGTCAACTGCTTTCCTCCAATGCAGAACTTGCTCGAAAGCTTGAGGCACTGGAGAAAAAATACGATGCTCAATTTAAGGTGATATTCGATGCCATTCGTGAACTCATGAAACCCCCGGAAAAATCCAAAAGGAAAATTGGGTTTCGAAGGGAGGAGATAGAGTAATGTCTATTATAAATTCTTCAATTCCCAAGCAACTCAAGTTCATAAAGGCGAAGTTTCCTGCGGAGAAGGGAGAGGTTTAAGCTGTGAGGAGTGAAAAAAGGAATTGGTCTGAGCAAGAGCTAATAGTTGCTTTTAATCTTTACTGTAAGCTTCCTTTTGGACAATTTCATAACAATAATACTAAAGTTATAGAACTCGCCAAAATTCTCGGACGAACACCAAGTTCAGTTTCGCTTAAATTATGTAATTTTGCCAGGCTTGATCCTATTCACCAAAAACGAGGGATAAGAGGGATGTCGCATGGCAGCAAACTTGAAGAAAAAATCTGGAACGAATTCAATCAAAATTGGGAGGAGCTAGCGTATCAAAGTGAGATTATACTTGCTGAACTGAAAGATCCGAAACGTAATGAATTACTAAGACGGTCATAAGTAAGGATACATAATTTTTTATAAAGCAGCATATCGGACATTGGGTTCGTGAAAAAATGCACAAATCTTTTTAGGATTTTGTTGCAATGACCTCAAATGGCCGCG
>JBFMDL010000035.1:0-28200 GCA_040753635.1 Nitrospirota bacterium
ATCGATGCAGTTATGGAGAGAATCTGGAGTTATTTATGATTCAGAAAATCTCCCCTAACCCCTCTCGTAGAGTCGAGTCTCCGACTTTGCCAAAGAGGGGAAACAGAAAAATACCCACAGAAAAGCCGGAAGAACCAAAAAAGTATTGCAATGAATATTAATATTGATAATATGTCCGGCAGGCTTTTAATCGCAGCCCCGGGCCTTGAAGATCCGAATTTCAGTCATACAGTTGTGCTGATATGCGAACACACAAAAGAGGGCGCCTTCGGATTGATACTGAACAGGATCCTAATGAACAGTTTCAAACCGCTTCTGAATGCCTTTGATATGAAGAGCAGTTTGATTGACATGCCCGTATATTACGGCGGTCCGGTTAAGCCGGAGCAGGGCTACGTTCTTTATTCACCAATCCAGGAAAGATATATATCAATAAAGGTTTCAGAGCGTTTGGCCGTGACAGCCTCAAAGGAGATACTTTTTGATATAGCAGAGGGCAAAGGTCCCGAGAAATTCATGTTTGCGCTGGGCTTTTCAGGATGGGCTGCAAATCAGCTGGAAGAAGAGCTGATTGAAGACAGCTGGATCGTTTCCCCGTTGGACTATAATATTATATTTAAAGTGCCGGCCGGTGAGAGATGGAAATATGCCGCTGCCTTAAGCGGCATAGAACTGGACCGGTTTATAAACAAAAGCGGAAATGCCTGACACTATACCACGACTTCTAACAGGCTGCTGAAAAACTAAGTTTTTGTGTCATTCCGAGGAGCCGAAGGCGACGAGGAATCTTAAAACTTATTGGATCATAACGGCTCTTAAGATTTCTCGTTTCACTCGAGATGACAAAAAAGAGACTTTTTCAGCAACCTGCTAATGTATATTTGGAATTATCTTCAACGGCAGAGAAGGAGATGAATTATGAAAATCGTTGCATTAAATGGAAGCCCGAGAAAAGAAGGCAATACATATCATTCAATACAGACGGTATTCGAAGAACTCGGCAGAGAGGGCATCGCAACATTCAGGGATTTGGGGCGGAACATTGCATGTGTGATCAAGAAACTTTATGGATAGATCCAGCCCGCAGTATGCTGAAGGCGCTCCGTATTCCTTAACTTAATGATAAGAATATTTCTTAAACGGCTTCTCGTCAGTAACAAGTATTTTATTCTGAAAGAGGCCTCATATATTAATGGTTTCATGCATCTTTTAATGAAGCCGAAAAATACCGGGATTAAGTGGACAAAAGAAGAAAAAGCGCAGCTAAAACAGAATATCAAACACCTGTCTGCCTTTGTGCCTGTTTTAATAATCTTTCTCCTGCCCGGAGGCTCTCTGCTGCTTCCTTTTCTGCCGGATATCCTTGACAGAAGGGGTGAGCGCAGAACCCGCTGATCAGAGCCCTAAGCCTTCAAATATTCTGACTATTATGGTATTTGAAAGAGGCAAGCCTTTCCTTGTAAGCATGAGACGGCCGTTTTTAAGAGCGAGATAACCTTCGTTGAATAATTCCCCGCACGCATCCGCAATATCAGATGTGATGCCGCCCGACTCTGTCAGGCTGATGCCATCCGTCTTTCTGAGACCGAGGAATATGAACTCCTTAACAGCCTCATCGGATGTGATGTATGATGTGACTGTTTCAGGCATTATCCCGCAATTCAACTTTTTTATATACTCTTTGATATCCGGAGTATTTGCTGATCGAACATTATTAATAAATGAATGGGCGCCTGAGCCTGCTCCGATATATTCTCCCCTGTTCCAATAATTGAGATTATGAGCGCATCTGGATCCGGGCAACGAAAAATTGGATATTTCATAATGTTCATATCTGCAACTGCCGAGAAAATCTATCACAGAATCGTTCATTGCAATTATAACTTCCTCCCCGGGCATCCTGACTTTTTTGGATCTGATAAGATCGTACAAAGGGGTTTTTTCTTCAGGAGTGAGTTCATATGCAGAGATATGGGCGGGCAAAAGCCCGACTGCGATTGACAGGGATTTATGGAGGGTCCCGGTCGTCTGTCCGGGGATTCCATACATCAGATCAAGCGAAAAGTTATCCATGCCGGACTTCTTGATCAATTCAATCGAATTCACGATATCATCTGAGTTGTGAATTCTGCCTAACATCCTGAGTTCGGGATCAATGAATGACTGTGCGCCGATGCTGATCCTGTTGACACCGGAAGACAGAAAAGTGTGTGTCAGGGATTCACTTATTGTGCCGGGATTTGCCTCAACTGTTATTTCAACAGATGAGGAAAGACTGAAATTGTCCCTGATATTTTTAAAAAGCGCGGTGAAACATTCATCCGTCATAACAGAAGGCGTTCCGCCGCCTATATAAATCGATTCCAGAGACCCTGAAAGCCCCTTTTTCAGTTCGAGTTCTTTGCAAAGGGCATCAATATATTTTTCTGCTAAAGAACTGTCATAAGGGACGGAGAGAAAATCGCAATAGATACATTTTCTTATGCAGAACGGGATGTGAATATATAGAAAGTCAGGCATGTGATATTTTATACAAAAAATATCTGTTCAGTCATTTATTCATAGGAACTCTGTTGCAATGGTTGCTTATGACGCCCGAATACCTCATCAACATAATTAATCGACGGGGCATATTGAGACTGCCCGCCTTTATCTGATGAGATGCTTATCGGGCGCACGTTTCTACGACTTGTTTTCGGGCATCCTTCAATATCTTAAACTTGTAATTCCACGTGGTCTTGCCACGGGGTTACCTTATAGTCCCTCCCCCTTGAGGGGGGAGGTTAGGTGGGGGTGATAATTCTTTTTTTCACCCTCCCCTTAGTCCCCTCCCCTCAAGGGAGGGGAGATTTTATAGATACCCTGCGGTCTCTGCCGCAGAGTGATTCATTTTTTTTAAGATCTTTGGAAACTTATAATATTTTGATCAAAGGAAATTTCGGCATCCGGCTGTCAACCAAGAAGAAGATCGGCATAAGGATTCATAGCCGTATAGCTTAAAGATTTTTTAAATCCTTGTATGTTAAAATGCAAACATGGTAGAAGAAACAGGCGTTGTAAAAAGCATAGCCGGCATGACGGCTATAGTGAGCGTTCCTAAAAAAAGCGCCTGCGAAGGGTGTACGGCCGGCATATGCAAACCTGACGAGCAGTCAATGGAAATAGAAGCTTTAAACCGTGCGGGCGCAAAGGTCGGGCAGAAGGTGAGGGTGGCTGTCAAGTCATATGCTTATACAAAAGGATCTATGCTCGTCTATGGTTTGCCCGCTGTTTCATTGATTATTGGCGCAGTGCTGGGCAAGGAGGTCTTCAGCAGATTTTTTGAAGGGATGGATCCCGATATTCTTTCGGCTATTTTTGGATTCGGCGCTTTCATGGTTTCATTTGTCATAATCAAAATCTGGACTGTTACGGCCGGCAAGAGGGCTGACTCCAGACCTGTTATAGAAGAAATATTAAGCTAAATACAGGATTTGCAACTGATTGTGCGCGTAAAAAATAATATTATGGGGGGATTCAATGGCAAATTTTGAGGTCTCTAAGATCAGGAATGTCGCAGTTATAGCACATGGCGGCGCCGGGAAGACTTCTCTTGTAGAGGCTATGCTTTTTAATTCGGGGATGATCGACAGGCTCGGAAATGTTCAGGACGGAACCACCACCACTGATTACGAACCTGAGGAGATCGACAGGAAGATAACGATAACCTCATCATTGGCTTATTGTGATTGGGACAAGAACAGGGTAAATCTCATAGATACCCCGGGATTCATTAATTTTATCGAAGATACAAAAGGCTGCCTCAGAGTTGTTGACGGGGCAATAGTGATAGTCAGCGCAATTTCCGGGGTAAAGGCTGAAACCGAGAAGGTCTGGAAATACGCCTGCGAATATGAGATACCGAGGATTGTTTTTATCAATAAGATGGACAGGGATAATGCAAGCTTTGAAATGGCATTAAGCGAAGTGGAGAGGTCCTTTGAAGCAGAGGCGATCCCCTTGCAGATACCGATCGGTGCAGGTGACGGTTTTTCAGGTGTCGTGGATATAGTGAATATGAAGGCCCATATCTCAAGCGGCGGAAAAAATGTCGACTCCGAAATACCCGGAGAGCTCCGGTCAACTGCGGATGAATACAGGAAAAAACTGATCGAAAAAATAGCCGAATCAGATGATTCACTTCTCGAAAAATACCTGGAAGGCGGTGAACTCACCGGCGAGGAGATTATAAACGGCATCAGGGAAGGCTCGCTGACACGGAGATTTATCCCCGTGTCATGCGGTTCTGCACTGAAAAACATAGGCATAAAAAGCCTTCTGGACTCAATACTGCTTTGCCTGCCATCTCCCGCAGTAATGGCGACTATATCCCCTATTAAGGGAAAGAACCCCAAAAATCAGGGGGAAGTTGTCAGAAAGCCTGAAGAGAATGAACCACTGTCGGCCTTTGTATTCAAGACGATAGCGGACCCATACGCCGGGAAGCTTTCTCTTTTCAGGGTATATTCAGGGACTCTCAGGGCGGATTCCAATGTGTACAACGTTACTTCAGACTTAAAAGAGCGTATCGGTCAGGTATTTTATCTTTTAGGCAAAAAACAGGTTGCCACCCAGTCTCTCGGCGCAGGTGAAATAGGGGTTGTGGCAAAGCTCAAGGGGACAAACACAGGCGACACACTGGCCGATGATGCAAATCCTATATTGTTTGAAAAGGTGAGATTTGCCGATCCCATCATATCTTATGCGATTGCGCCCAAAAATAAGGGTGATGAGGAAAAGGTCAGCATCAGTCTTCAAAGAGTGCTTGAGGAGGACCCCACTCTCAGGTTTACAAGGGACGAAGAGACAAAGGAGATGATAATTTCCGGAATGGGACAGGTTCACATAGAAGTAGCGCTCGAAAGATTGAAAAGGAGATTCGGCGTTGAAGTTGAAATGAAGACCCCGAAGATACCGTACAGAGAGACAATAAAGGTATCGACAAAGGTTCAGGGCAGATACAAGAAACAGTCCGGAGGGAGAGGCCAGTACGGCGATTGTCATATCCAGGTGGAACCCATGCCCAGAGGCGCGGGCTTTGAATTCGTCGACAAGATAGTCGGGGGCGCTATCCCGAGACAATACATCCCGGCTGTCGAAAAGGGCATTGTAGAGGCTATGCATGAAGGTGTTATAGCCGGATATCCTATTGTTGATCTCAGGGTCACTTTATATGACGGATCCTACCACTCTGTTGATTCATCTGAAATGGCTTTTAAAATAGCAGGCTCCATGGCTATTAAAAAAGCTGTCCAGGAGGCAAAGCCTGTATTGCTTGAGCCTATAATGAAGGCCGAGGTCACCGCCCCGGACGAAACACTGGGCGCGGTAATCGGCGACCTGAACTCAAAGAGAGGAAAAGTGCAGGGTGTCGAACCTCAGGCCGGGAGCAATCAGAAGATAACCGCGCTGGTCCCGATGGCGGAAATGCTGACATATGCCAATCAACTGCACAGTCTTACATCCGGAAGAGGGCTTTATTCCATGGAATTTTCGCATTACGAAGAAGTGCCTGCTCATCTATCTCAAAAGATAATAGCCGAACAGCAGTCACAAAAAAATGAAAAGAGCAATTAGAGGATTACTGACACTGACAGGTTTATTTCTGTTTCAATCCCTGTTGATCCTCGCCGGGCAGTCATTTTCCCAGGCGCCGGTCCAAAATCCCCTGCCGGATACGGGAAAAGACAGGGGTCAGGATTCTTCCGAAGAGATCAGACAGTTATACAGTATAGAAGTCAGGAACAATCTCCTGAGTGTTGAGCTTGTTGATGCTGAATTGGGCGTTGTTCTTAATGATATAGCCAGGAAATCGGGATTCAAGGTGCAGATCAGCAGCGATGTTTCCGGGATGAAATTGAGCACGAAGTTTAATGATATGGACATGGAAAGAGGCATAATCAGGCTGCTGACATTGATAAGGGAAAAGAATTATCTTATTCATTATGATTCAAAGGGAACTTTGAGTAAAATAGAAATATACGGCGGTTCGTCACAGGGTAAGGTGATTTACGGACCTCAGGCTCCTGTAACGCCTGTGTTCAGCAGGTCTGCTCCTGTTGCTCCTGCTGCAACGCCTTCCCCTGTTATACGCAGGAATATCCCGTTGCCGAGAACTGTTTCGCCCCGGGCAGCGCCGTCAATGAATGCGGTTCAACAGATCAGCCCTCAGCATGAGCCGTCTGATATTGCAATAGATAATGTAGAGGATGAACCGGAAGAAGCGATCAACGAAGAGGCTGAAAACGCTGTGGAAGAAATACCATATATCCCGGCGCAGAAAAAGCCTGTATTTATCCCGCCCAGAAGACGTTAGTATGACAGATCTGAAATTAAAAATTAATATTTGAAATCCTTTCATTTTTTTGGCTATCATAAATCACATGAAATCACTGATCTTGAGCGGAGGCAGGGGAACGCGGCTCAGACCCCTGACGTATTCGGGCGCAAAACAACTTGTCCCCGTTGCAAACAGGCCGATCCTTTTTTACTGTATTGATAACATCGTAAAGGCCGGCATAAAAGATATCGGGATAATAATTTCACCTGAAACCGGACAGGAGATAAAGGACGCAGTCGGCACAGGTGGAAAATGGAATGCAAAAATAACATATATACTGCAGGAATCCCCCGAAGGTCTTGCGCATGCAGTAAAAGTTGCAAGGGATTTTCTTAAGAGCTCGCCTTTTATAATGTATCTCGGAGACAATCTCATAGGGACGGATATAAAAAAATTTGTAGGGGATTTTAACAGGAGAAAAACAGATGCGCTTATCTTGCTCAAGGAGGTGGAAAATCCCAAACAGTTCGGCGTTGCTGAAATTTCAGGCAGGGGGAATATATTAAGGCTTATTGAAAAACCTGAAGAGCCTCCGTCTAATTTCGCCCTGGTCGGTGTTTATCTGTTTTCATCGAAGATACATAAGGCTATAGACAGCATCAAGCCCTCGAAACGCGGGGAGCTTGAAATAACGGACGCCATACAGGAGATGATCTACATGGGCAATAATGTCAAAAGTTTCAAGCTTGATACCTGGTGGCTTGATACCGGCAAGAAAGACGACCTGCTCACCGCAAATGCCATAGTTCTTGATGAATGGTGCGGTAAAAAAATCCTGGGGACGGCCGACAGGACGAACAGGATTATAGGCAGGGTAGAGCTTGGAAAGAATTCGCTTGTTAAGACAAGCGCTATAAGAGGACCGGTCGTCATCGGTGAGAATACTGTTATTGAAAATTCCCTGATCGGGCCTCATACAAGCATCGGCGATGATGTAAGAATAATCAATTCATCAATAGAACATTCGGTCATTATGAACGGCAGCGAGGTGCTGGATATAGAAAGGATGGAAGAAAGCCTGATCGGCAGAAGGGTCAGGATTATCAAAAACAGCAGGCACAAGACTTTGAGGCTTATGCTCGGCGATGATTCGGTGATGGAGGTTTAGAGATCGTGGAGGGAGTTGTTATCAGGGATATCGATGTATTTGTCGATGAAAGAGGATGGCTTGCGGAGATATTCAGAAATGATGAAAGCGATTTTGCGCCTGTGATGTCTTACGTGTCGATGACAAAACCCGGAGTTGCAAGGGGACCACATGAACACATCGAGCAGACGGATTTTTTCTTTTTTCTGGGTCATTTCAGGCTTTATCTATGGGATAACAGGAAGGAGTCCAGCACATACATGGAAAGGATCATAGTAGACAAACAGGGCAAACCGTTTGCCGTGATCATCCCGCCCCGCATAGTGCATGCGTACAGGAATGTAGGCCCGGAAGATGCCTTTGTGATCAACCTTCCCGACAGGCTCTACAGAGGTGAAAAAAGAGCGCTGCCGGTCGATGAAGTAAGATACGAAAACGATCCCGGATCTCCTTTCAGGATTGATTAATGAAAATCTATCTTTACATGGTTGAACAAAGAATAATTAGAATAATCCTCCCTCAACCCCCCTTTAGTAGGGTGGGGAAGGGGGGATTTGCAGGATATTGCAGATGAAGATACTCGTTACAGGGGGCGCTGGATTCATCGGCTCAAACTTTATAAGATATATTCTTTCAGAGCATCCTGAGCATGCGATAATCAATCTGGACAGATTGACATATGCCGGCAATCTTGAAAATCTTAAAGATATCGAACACCTGCCTAACTACAGATTTATCAAAGGTGATATATGCAGCAAAAGACTTATTGAAGGTCTCGAATTTGACGCCATAATAAATTTTGCCGCTGAAAGCCACGTTGACAGGAGCATCCTCGATTCTTATCCTTTTTTGCAGACGAATATACTAGGCGCTCAAAATCTCCTGGAATTTGTCAGGAAGAGGCAGCGCCGCATGCTGCACGTTTCAACAGATGAGGTATACGGCTCTTCAGGGCAGGGATTATTTGCCGAAGATTCCCGTCTCAAGCCCAACAGCCCTTATGCGGCAAGCAAGGCCTCGGCAGATCTGCTCGTCAGGTCCTATCATGAGACTTACGGAGTGAATGTAATAATCACAAGATGTTCAAATAACTACGGCCCTTATCAGTTCCCGGAGAAACTGATCCCGCTTGTTATATATCATGCGCTTGAAGGGATGGCTGTGCCTGTATACGGTGATGGCAGAAATGTAAGGGACTGGATCCATGTCATGGACCACTGCAAGGCAATAGACGCCGCTTTCCATAAAGGCAAGGCCGGAGATGTGTATAATATCGGCGCAAGGAACGAGATGGAAAACATTGATGTTGTTAAAAAAGTATTGATAAAAATTGCTGAAAAGACGGGCAGGGACGAACAGGAGATCCTGAAACTGATCACCTTTGTCATGGACAGGCCCGGGCATGACAGGAGATATGCAATAGACCCTTCGAAACTGGAAAGAGAACTTGGCTGGAAGCCCGAAATTGGATTTGAAGAAGGTATTTCAAAAACAATAGATTGGTACTTGTCCAACAGAGGTTGGTGGAAGCGGATTATATCCGGAGAATATATGGAGTATTACAAAATGCAGTACGGTGACAGGATTATTTAATGAAAATAGCCCTGACCGGCGCAGGCGGAATGCTCGGCCATGCGATAAAAAGAGTTTTTTCCGATATTGAGATCGTCAGCTTTACGCATGATGTCCTTGATGTTACATCTCTTGATGACGCAGTAAAAAAAGTGAAAGACGCAAACCCTGATTTTTTAATACACGCTGCTGCGTTTACCGACGTTGACCGGTGCGAATTCGAGCCTGAGAAGGCATATCTTGTCAACGGCATCGGCACAAGGAACATGGCAATAGCCTGCGAGGAAATAAAATGTCCGGTGATTTATATCAGTTCTGACTATGTTTTTGACGGCAGCAAGGGCGGTCCATATGACGAATGGGACATTGCAATCCCTGTCAACAAATATGGACTTTCCAAACTGATGGGCGAAAGATTTGTATCTTTGTTCAATAACAGGTTCTATATAATAAGAACATCCTGGCTTTACGGCAAGAACGGCAGAAATTTTGTTGATACTATCCTGAAGCTGCTTTCGGAGAAAGAAAGGATCGAAGTCGTCAGTGACCAGGTGGGATGTCCTACCTACACTGTTGATCTTGCCGGGAAGATCAGGGAGATCACGGGGAAAGGATACGGTATTTATCATGTCACTAATTCCGGAAGCTGTTCCTGGTATGATCTTGCCGTAATGATAGCCTCGAAAAAGAATTTCAAGAACGAAATCGTCCCGATAACAGCCGACAAATTAAAAAGACCTGCCGGGAGACCTGCCTTTTCCGTGCTCGGCAATACAATGCTGCGGCTTGAAGGGATCGAGGAACTCAGAAATTGGGACGAGGCGCTTGAAGAATATCTGGGTTAGCGATTATCGGGCCGGTGTCCATTTCTTTGGTCTTATTGTTTATTAATGTTAAAATAGGGCGTGGATGAACCTTTAATTTCGATCATTATACCGGTAAAAAACGAGGCTGAGCTTCTGAAAAAATGCCTTGAAAGCATCGATGCACTCGATTATCCGAAGAAAAAAATAGAGGTTATAGTGCCTGATGGACTCTCGACTGACGGCGCTTCAGAGATTGCAAAACAATATGGCGCAGAAGTTATTTTGAACAAAAAACAGACGGTCTCTCCAGGAAGAAATATCGGATTTAAGATATCAAAAGGGGAATTAATAGCATTTACCGATGCGGACTGTATTGTCGACGGCATGTGGCTGAAGAATGCCGTCAAGTACTTCAGGGATGAAAATGTGGCCTGCGTCGGAGGGCCTAATCTCACGCCGCCCGAAGAAGGGAATTTCAGCAAGGCCGTGGGTTTTGTTTTCGGACAGAGGATTTTCGCCGCCGGTTCAGTGCATGCAAGGGTGTTGAACGAGATAAAAGAGGTGAAAAGCATTCCGGGCTGTAATGCAATTTACAGGAAAGAAGCGCTTGATAAAGTCATGCCGATCGATGAATCACTGCTTACCTGTGATGATACCGAACTTAACCGGAGGCTTCTCGATGAAGGGTACAAACTGCTTTATACCCCCGATGTTTTTGTATGGCATCACAGGAGACCGGATGCAAGACGGCTCTGGAAACAGATGTACAGATACGCTATAGGAAGACTCCAGGCAGGGAAAAGGGACAGGCGCATGATAAACATAATCCATGTGCTCGCAGGGTTGGGCATCCCGGTTATATTGCTGATAGCTTTATTTTCCCCCTTCTTACTGCTCATGCTTTCAGCCGCTTCATTTGTTTTTATGATCTTTACGTCAGCATATGCGCTGATGAGGCTGAAATCCTTGCCCATTGCCTTGACAGTCCCTGTTGTGATCACAATAATGTTTTTTGCCTGGTCCGCAGGATTTCTCAGAGAACTGCTTTTTCCGCTTGAGGATACATCAGGGGAATAATGATGAAACTTACGAAGGACAAGATACTTCAGTACGAGAAGGATTTTGAGTATACAAAAGGGATTATCAGAACACCTGAAAAATGGAGTCGGTATTTCTGGGATAATTATTACAGAAAAATCACCCCGTTCATGATCGAAAAGATCACCGGGTGCAGAAGAGTTGTCTTTATAGGCATCGGCGCGGGGGATATCGTGCCTTTCCTCGACAACGAACAAAAGAGCAGGATAATAGGAATAGATATTAATTTAAACAGTCTGATGTCCGCAGCTAAACATACAAAGGTAATACTTGCAGACGGTTCGAATATACCTCTGAAGAGCGGCGGCATCGACCTTGTTCTTTGTAACCAGGTATTGCATCATATAATAGGTCAGGGCAACCTGGATAATACCATAAGGGAGTGTTACAGGATCCTCAGGGAGGGAGGGGAACTTGTAGCGATCGAGCCGAATTCCCTGCATCCTTCGGGTGCGTTGATGAATCTGGCGAACCGATTTCATAAATATCATTCATTGACAGGCGGTTCCGATTATGAATTTTCGATATCACCCTTTTCGATATTGAGAATCCTGAGAAATAACAAATTTTCCGGATTGAAGAGCGCATCGGTAACTTTCAGCCATCCCAGATTTCCCGTTGTCCTGCAGAAGATAATAAACATGGTCGATGATAAATTTTCGGGGCTTTACCTCGCCGGGTTGATTAATTTATACTCAGCGGTTAAATAGATAATGAAAATTTCCTTTATATCACCTCCTTCTCTTGACGGCAAGCCTGCAGCAGACAGGCTGTATGGGTGTGCCTATTCCTTTTATTATCTTCCGCATATACCCAGTCTCATATGCGCCACACTCCTCCGCGACAATGGTTATGAGATAGATATAATCGACTTCCCGGCCCATAAAAAGGGCGTCAAGGAATTCGCTGATTATATCAGAGCAACTGACGCAGATATCTTTGTTTTTTATTCGGTTTTTCTCACGAAAAGAACAGACCTGATGGCCAGAGATATGATAAGGGAGGCAAGACCCGATTCAAGATTTATTTATATGGGGCCGTATCCGACTGCATTCCCTCATGAGCTTGTCGATAACAATAAGGATACAGTTGTTATAAGAGGCGAACCTGAGGCGACTACATTGAATTATATAAGGGCCGTGGAAGGCAATAACTCCCTGAAGGAGATTGAGAATATTGTTTTCTGGAACGGCATGGAGATCCAATATGGGCGGCTTGGGAATTATGTCCAGGATATAGACCGTTTACCCGTACCTGACAGAAAACTGCTCGACCATTCGGTTTACTTCAACTCAAAGATGAAAGGCAGCCCGCAGACCGTCCTTCTGACAAGCAGGGGATGCTCTTTCAGATGCTGGTACTGCTTCCCGAATTCTTTAAGCTATGTGAGAGAAGCGGTGCACAGGGAAAAATACGCCAAAAAGCCCCCGATCAAATTGATGTCTGTAGAAAGGGTCGAAATGGAGTTAAGAGATATTGCTGACAAGGGGTTTAAGGCTGTTTCGGTTATGGACGATAATTTTATATGGGGCGAAGACAGGACATTAAAAATATGCGGTCTTTTCAAAAAGTACAATTTAGAGTGGTCATGCCTTGCCAGGGCGGATCTGATAACCGAGCCGATCGCCATGGCTATGAAAGAATCAGGCTGTACATATGTGGACCTCGGGATAGAGTCTTTTGACCCTGTAATTTTGGAATGTATAAAAAAGGACCTCGATATTGATAAGGCAAAGGCTGCAATAAGACTCCTCCAGAAATACGGTGTGGAACCCGAAGTGAATATACTGATAGGCAGCTGTCCCTCTGAAACAGAAGAAAGCATAAGAAGAACAATAGACGAGGTTGAATCCCTGAAAATACATTATGTTTTATATTCCATAGCCACCCCTTTCCCGGGCACTGAACTTTATAATGAGGCTAAAAAGCAAGGCTGGCTTATAGGAGGCGAATATTCCCTGAATGACGCTGTCTATGAATCGGTTCTCTCTTATCCGCAGCTTTCGAAGGCGGATATGGAAAGGCTTATAGCATGGGCTTACAGACGCCATTACTTCAGCCCTTATTTCCTTTTCAAGGAACTGAAAAGCCTGACATCATTCACTGAATTTATTTCGAAATTGAGGACGGGGATGATCGTGTTCAAGAAATATGTGTTAGGGATGCAGAAAAAGGAAAGAAGCGAAGACTGAATGAAGGTGCTCCTTGTCCAACCCCCGCCGAGGGAAATCAAAAGAGAAGACATAGTAGTCCCTCCGCTGGGGATTGCATATCTGGCCGCTGTGCTCGAAAACAAAGGTCATGAAGTGGCTATCATAGACGGCTTTGCCGAAGGTCTTGATCATTCTACTCTTGAAGAGAGGATTAATAAATTTCATCCGGACATAACAGGCATTACCGGGATGACCCCTGTTATAGACAATGCTTTCAGGACTGTCAGCGCAGCAAGGAGACATTCAAAATATATTGTGATGGGCGGGCCCCATGTATCGGTTTTTAAAAAGAGGATATTCGAACAATCTCCTGATGTGGATTTTGCGGTGCAGGGCGAGGGTGAAAAGAGCATTGAAATGCTTGTTAACTGTATAGAAGCCAATGCAGATATAGGCTCTGTCCCCGGCTTGATAACAAGAGATTTCCAAAATCCTCCGGCATCCTATATCAGCGACCTTGATTCGCTGCCTTTGCCTGCAAGGCATCTGCTTCCTAACGACAGATACAGGTATATACTTTCCAGAGGAAGGGTTACAACGCTGTTTACTTCAAGAGGATGCCCTTATCATTGCATCTTTTGCGACAAGGCGGTCTTCGGTTCGAAATGGAGGGCGAGGTCCGCACAAAATGTCCTTAAGGAAATAGAAGTTGTAGTTAATGAATTCGGGGTGAAATCCATTGTTTTTTATGATGACCTTTTTACTGTGAAAAAAGAGAGGATTATAGAGATATGCAGAGGGATTATCGGCAAAGGACTGGACATAGAGTGGAAATGCGAAGGCAGGGTGAACATCGTGGATGAAGAAGCCCTGGAATGGATGAAAAAGGCCGGATGTTCCATGATAGCATACGGCGTTGAGAGCGGCAACCAGAAGGGACTCGATTATCTCAACAAGGGCACGAAGGTGGAGCAGATACGCAGGGCTTTTGAGCTGACAAGAAAATACGGGATGAAGCCCATGGGTTATTTTGTGCTGGGTATACCGAATGAAACATATGAAGACGAGATTCATACTATAGAATTCGCAAGGGAGATTAAAGCAGCTTATGCGCAGTTCAGCGTCCTGTCGCCCACGCCGGGGACCAGGCTCTTTGACGATGTTGTAAAAATGGGATGGTACAGGGAGGTCGATGCCGGCAATCCTCTGGACAAGGATATCAAGAGACCTGCTATAATCAATGCAAACTGGGACGAACAGAAACTCAACAGGATACTGCGTGAAGCGCACAGGAGATTTTATCTGAGTCCCTGGTATATATGGCAGAAAATTAAAGAGACCGGAAGTATTGCCGAGTTTTTTAATAAAGCCCATGCCGGCTTGAAGCTATTGAAGTGGTATATAAGGGGATAATATGTTCAAATGCATAAAATTATTCATTCTCGTTCTGATCTTGGCCTTGATTCTTTTCTTCGGACATACTTTTATACTCGAAAAAGCGGGTGAATACATATACCACAAAGATGAACTAAAACCGGCGGATGTTATTGTTGTGCTTGCAGGAGAGGAGACGGAAAGGGTTGAATACGGAGTGGGGCTATTCAAGGAAGGATGGTCGAGAAAGGACCGCATTATAATGGCAGGCGGGCCTGTAGTATGGAAATATTCATGGGCATCGCTCATGAAAAAACATGCCGAACATCTGGGACTTGCCGAAAAAGTTATCCTCCTTGAGGATAAGTCAAGGTCAACAGAAGAAGATGCGAAGTTCACAAAGGAGATCTTGAGCAGAAATGGCTATAAATCGATAATACTTGTAACCTCGCCTTATCACAGCAAAAGGGCATATAAGATATTCAGCAGGGTCATGGGCAAGGATATAAAAATTATCAGCGCGCCTGTGGCAAAGAGCTGGTTCAGCTTTGATGAATGGTGGAAGAGACGAAGGGACAGGGCCTATGTCCTGAATGAATATTCAAAGTTTGTGTGGCTATGGATATTCGGGGTTAGATAAAAAGAATATAGATATGTCTGAGTTTTTTCATCTGACTTCTGTAATCTGTCTTATGGTATTTTTGAGGAGGGTATGGGGGACAGGCTCAAATATGAAAGGTTCCTCTGGTTTCACGGCAGAGTAAGATCAGAAAAGTATCCCAACGCCTCACAACTTGCGGAAAGATACGAAATATCGCCGAGAACCGCTCAGCGCGATATAGAATTCATGCGCGACAGCCTCAATGCGCCCCTTGAATATAGTCATGAAAAAAGAGGATATTTTTATAACGACAGATCATACGAACTTCCCGCTCATTGGTTCAGCGAGGAAAACATCATGGCCCTGGCCCTCGCTGTCAGGCTTGCATCCACAATACCCGATGCGGGCATAAAGAATAAACTTTGTGATTTCATTGAAAAAATAACAGATATTCAGGGAAGCGATAGAAAGCTCTGCATTGAAAATATTTCAGAGAAGATATCAGTAAAGAACATTGAATATTCAAGGGTCGACGAAAAATACTTCCATGAGATAGTCAGCGCACTTTTCCAGAAAAAACCCGTCTCCATAGCCTATTACTCGCCGCATACAAACAAAAAATCGGTAAGAACGGTTTTGCCCCTGCACCTCATCCATTACATGGGAAGCTGGCATGTAATAGCCTTTTGCACAATCAGGAAAAACTTGAGAAATTTTGCGCTGTCGAGGATAAAGTCCGTCTCGCCGACCATTGAAGAAATAAAACTTCCGGGAGGCCTTCCTTCAATAAAAGAATATACAAGAAAACATTTCGGGATTATGCAGAGCGGCGAGACAAAAGAGGTGCGCCTCAGATTCTCACCTTCTGTCGCTGAATGGGTGCTTGAGCAGGTATGGCATCCTTTGCAGAAAGTCTCTTTTGACGATGAAGGAGGCCTTATAATGCAGTTCCCGGTCGCTGATTTCAGGGAGATAAAGAGGCGGATCCTGAGCCACGGCTCTGATGTCAAGGTCATTTCGCCGGAAGAACTTGCAAGAGAGATTAGGGAAGAGATAAAAAAGATGGGGAAGATATACTGATATTCATTATTTATTCTGGTATGACACTGTTTGACACAGCGGGTGTGGTAGGATGTAGGTGTCAAAAAGTTACTGCGTTAAAGTGTAGTGAATTTTAAACTGATTGATAGATGAAAAGGATGCCTGAATGTCGGCTATCTGACAGTTGTCTTGCATCCGGCTGTCTGTGCTCTGAGAGTCTGTCGTATCACATCTGTAAGAGGGGAAAGAGATGGGAAAGCCGGGAGTGAACATTGCAAAACAGGATATGGTAAAATGAGTGCGGAATAGAATTTCTGAGGGCGGAAAGGAGGGTTTATGATACCAAGGCATGAGATTGACAAGGCCGTATTGGTTGCCAAAAAGTATGGAGTCGGAAAATTGTATTTAATCGGATCTTCTCTATCAAGAGATATAAAAGCTGTCAATGATTATGATTTTGCCGTAAGCGGTATACCAAAAGGCAGTTTTTTCAAGTTTTACGGTGAGTTGTTCAGAACAATGTCGAAGAATATAGACCTCATAGACCTTTTCGGCAAAAAAACAAAGTTTAAAAATATTATTGTAAAAGAAGGCAAACTTATTTATGACAAAAAAACAGCTTAGAGAATATTGCGATGCAGAGTTTGAAAACATTGATTCTGTATTATCAGAACTGGCTTTAGTAATAAGACCAAGAAAGCAAAAATACTCTGTTGCTGAACTGGCGGCCGCAGCCACTTTTATTCATAACTGTTATAACGGCATTGAGAATGTGCTTAAAAGGATTTTTATCTATCTGAATATTAATACTAAGGAAACGCCCACCTGGCACAAAGACTTATTAAAGACATCGTTGAACAGAAAAATCATATCGGAAAAATTATATGAGGCATTATCAAATTATCTTTCATTCAGGCATTTCTTTATTCATGCATATAGCTTCACTCTGAGATGGGAAGAACTGAAGCCCCTTGTAAATTCTCTCAAAGATACCGTAGAAGAATTCAGAGCCGCAACATAATGACTGTATCAAAAATTTCGACTAATCTAAAACCAACAACTGACCGATGAAGACTTACGGAATTTTATGCCCATATTGCTGAAGGGAAGTAGATTTTAAACTACTTGAACGGGTTGAACGGTTTAAACCAGTGAAGACGGTTTTGTGATAACAGCCTTATTCAGTTTAACTACATTCTTGCTAAATTTTAAATATGTAGTTAATATGAGTGTGATAAGAAAGACATTACAGGAAAAAGACGGGTTTGTGATAACGGCTTTCATGACTTCCGAGCCCGAAAGGATTATCAGGAAAGGAGTTTTATGGAAAAAGTAAACAGCATACTGGAATCTGTTCCATATCTGTTAAAAATGCCCTCAAAGCGCATCTGGGTCGACTATGATGATGAAGCGGATGTTCTCTATATCAGTTTCAGAAAACCTCAACAGGCAAACGACAGCTTAATGGAAGACGATATTATCTATCACTACCGCGACAAAGAACTCGTAGGCCTCACAATAATGCACGCAAAAGGAAAGAAGTAGACGCCGAATATTTAGAATCGTTTAGAGGTAACGCTGTATATATGGGGGGCGTTTGACTGGAGGGGATTCAGATATCATTTCGCTGGTTGCAATGAAAGATCCTCCTGCTGATAATGACTTGTCAGCCTGCTTCGGAATATCCTGGCGCGCGTTCATAAAAGTTGATGTAAAGGGGATCTTGAAGGTGTGTAATGTGGTTTGACATGGGGATAACTTCGAAACCGATACATGCAAAGACAAAAACTTTAATTACCGGTTGTTCTTATGATTGAAAAGACGAGGCTTTTGATAATGTGTGGCCGATCGTTGGCGCCGACACTGACACGGTTTCCTGACACTGGCTTTACGGGGGGGGCTGTTCGGGGATTTTTCGGGAATTTGTATAGGAACAGACCGGAGTTTCATGGGCAAATAAGCAATACAAACAGATTTTGATATAATCATGTGAGGGTATGAATATAAAATGAAAGTCATTTTGTCTGTTAATAAGGTTCCAATTCGACTAACCGAGGAAAGGTGAGTCAAATTGTGGCCACTTTAGAAATAAGCAAGGTTTTAAGTATTGTGCCGAACCTGATAGGCATACCCTATAAAAATATCTGGTACAGCTATAATGAAGAAGCCGATGTCCTTTATCTGAACTTCAAAAAACCAAGTCACGCGGATGACAGCGAAATGACCGACGATGACGTGGTAATCCGGTATGAAAAAGGCGAGATAATCGGTATCACCATTTTAAATGCAAGCAAAAGGGGACAAAAAGCCGCATGAAATAAGGATCGATGTGAGTCATAAATAGCCGATGCACAGGGGATTTTGAGGGTGTATAATGAGATTCGGAGTGGGGAGAAATGCAAAAAAGGCTGTGTTTTTCAAGGGTTAGCATGTCGGTCGCAGGAATGTTGACCGAGAGAGCAGCGCCGAGTCCAAAGGGGGCCTCCGTCCCCCATAAGTGATTTTACGGGAAATTGTATAAGAATTCATATACATATGGTTTTCTATACGTTTTTACTGGCACAGATCAGAGGCCGCAAATTGCGACCTCAAGTTTTCGACACGGAGGTCGCCGTATCTTGCTTATGTTTAAGGCGGGAGCAGGAAAGCTGATTGGTTGAAATCATGACAGTTGAGAAGACAGCGATATGGATAACATGCGAAAGACCGCTTGAGGCTATTGTGAGGAGGGGATTAAGATGAAAAAACGAACTATTAATGTTAAGGGCACGGAGATAGCTGTCTACTCGAAAGACGAGACGGATTATATATCGTTGACGGACATGGTAAAGTCCTTTGGCGATGAAAGCATCATATACAATTGGCTGCGAAATCGTAATACCATTGAATTCCTGGGGATTTGGGAGCAACTGAATAACACGGCTTTTAAACCTGTCGAATTCGAGAGGTTTAAAAGTCAGGCAGGACTCAACAGGTTTTCACTGTCACCTAGAAAATGGATCGACGCCACAAATGCAATAGGTCTCATTTCAAAAGCAGGCAGGTACGGCGGAGGCACGTACGCCCACAAGGACATCGCCTTCGAGTTTGGCTCATGGTTGAGTCCGGAGTTTAAACTCTATCTGATAAAGGAATTCCAGCGGCTAAAGGAAGAAGAGTACAGGACGCAATCCCTTGAGTGGAACCTCCAGCGGACCCTCGCAAAGGTCAACTATAAAATCCACACCGATGCTATTAAGGAGAAGCTCGTTCCTCAACGCATAACAAGAGCTCAGGCCAATCATATTTATGCCAATGAAGCTGATCTGCTGAATGTGGCTTTGTTTGGAATGACAGCCGCAGAATGGAGGCAGAAAAACTCCGAGAAGTCCGGCAACATGCGCGATTACGCCGCCCTGGAGCAACTGGTCGTCCTTTCAAATTTGGAAAGCATCAACGCAGTTCTTATACATCAAGGGTGCGCGCAGCCTGAACGGTTGCGGCAATTAAACGACATTGCCATCAATCAGATGAAATCACTTATCGGCGCTGCCGTGATCAAAAACATTGAAGGTCGTCGGAAGACGGATTGAGAAGAGAAAGCTGATTGGTTGAAATCATGAACATTGAGAAGACGGAGATATGGACTGCGTGCGAGAGAACGATGTTTGCAACACGGAGAACCGACACCGACACTGTATGCGACGGAACGGCGGTTCGGGGATTTTTTGGGAAGTTGTACGGGAATGGGCATAGAGTATGGTGTAGAGGATTGAATGGATATTAATTTAAAAATAGAACCTCGTTTTGTAAGACAGGCTGAAGATGGCCAGAGACCGTTTCAAAAACAGACCTTAGAGGCAATCAGGAATCCTAATGCCAAGTTAATATTCGTCGAAGCTCCGGTAGGCTCCGGCAAAAGTCATATTGTCAGGCAGATTACTGATAAGTGGAATGGAGCCGTAGTTCTTACTTACCCGACAAAAATTCTGATGGATTCGCAAAGGTGGGCGTTGAAGAACGATTTCCCCGGGTCGATTATGTGGCCGGAGGATGCCGGGATTCCGCAAAATAATGCTCCTACAATTTTTTATTATTCAACTGATGCGTTAATTTTTTTCATAAAACAACAGAAGAAAGATTATCGTCTCGATAAGAGTGAATTACTCGATACAGTTCTCCATCAGCAGTTTTGGGCAAGCAATAGAAATATTATGGTGACTTCTCCGGATGTACTTCATCTTCTTGTCAATCTAAAGGCATACAGAGGGTCTCAAAGGATGCTGTCATTTTTGAATGGCTCAATAGTTGTTTTTGATGAGTTTCATTTGTACGTAGGACTGAAAAACTTTCCGAGACTTCTGGATAATCTCTTTGAAATCGGTATCAAAAAGGTTATTCTCCTCTCTGCTACGCCGGTATTTTCTGAAGAGTTACAATCTTTATCGGACAAATATATAACAAACCGGATTGACTTTAAAGATTCTGTAGGGGGTGAAAACGATAAGATATTCAATTATCCTTTGACTCTTGAATTCGTGAATTGTAGATATACAAGGCGGGATGAGCTAATCGCAGCCTTGCAGCAATATATTCAAGCTTTATCAAAACCCATGGCGATTATACTGGATTCTGTTTTTAGATTGAGACATATACTTCCGCTGCTTCGGGAACAGTTCGGTAAGCAATGGAATATAGTTGAATACAGCGGTTTTCATAAGGACGATTATACGCTTGATGATAAGTCTATACTTGTAGGGACATCCTCAATCGAGGTTGGCATTAATATGGTCTTTAAAAGTCTTATTACGGAGGCCTCTTACTGGACATCGGCAGTGCAGAGGATAGGAAGGGTCGGAAGATTTTGTGAGGGTAGAGTAATCGTTTTGACTACAAGGAATATGGAGCCTTATATATCTTCAAAAGATATAATTTCACGCGATGAGCTGGAAAGCGACATTCTCAAATCAGCATTGAAGGACGTAAAGATGACCCATGTCTGTGGGGATATGTTCAGGGGGGATAGTTATCCTTTTATTGTTTATGACCTTGATTCAAAGAGGCTATCAACCTATACTGAATCAATCTTTTCAATGTATGAGCCGGCAAGATGGGTTAATGACTGGCAGACATTAGATGCTCATAAAAAGGAAGAACAGCTTAGAAGACTCACTGATAATAATCTTGTGATATCAGATGTTTTGCTCAAAGATAAGATATTCCCATTCTACGGCGTTATGGAAGGTCATTTGAGAGATAAATATGAAAAGATTTCTGTCCATGCAGAGGATGAAGATCTTACAATTCTTTGTGAGGATTCAAATATCAGATATGATTTTGAGAGGAATCATTGATGCTCACAACCGGGGAAATTAAATCTATTCTCAAGCCGCAGTTTGGCTTTATAGGTAAAGGTGGTGATCGTGGAGATACGCCTTTATGGGTTCATGCCTTCACATTATGGAGTATTGCATCGAAGGTTATGAAGTTCATTCCGCGTTTTGATGATAGAGAGCGAAGGCTTCTTGAGATCACGGTTTTAATTCATGACATCGGAAAAATGACAGAACGGAATCAGGCTATACTTTCAGGTCAGGAAGAAGGGAGAAAGGTCAGACATACACAAACAAAAGAACAAATAAAAGAATACTTTGTAAATGGTAAGCTTATAGATCAACTTGGGCTTACTGAAGAAGATATTGACTTCATTTATCACGCACATTTGCATCATAATCTCCCGGACGAGGCATTAAAGACCGCGCCACCGTCTTTAGCTGTTTATACTGATATTGTTCGATACGCCGACTGGCTTGCCTCCATGGAAAATCTGGATAGAAGGCAATTGCAACAAATCTCAGATAAGCTTGATCCTTTCTGTCAAATAACCGCGGTACACATTTCAAGACCTGAAGGACATTCCAAATACCTGCTTTTTGATACCGCATACAATATTTACAAAGAAATGGGCTGGGACGCCTTAATCGTTTTACCGGACAGTATATTGCTCATCGCTCCTAAAGGAACAGTGTATCCGGAAAAGAATGTTGTTGTGAGAAAGTTTCAGGATTTATTGATAAGAAACTCTCTGTCATTACAAAAGCCAAATCCTACAAATTTTGCATCCGTCCTATTGGCAGGAGAGTCGGCAAAAAATCCACGTCTCTATCTTGAAACACATCAGCAGTATTTGAAAGATGCTCTTTCAGATTTTGATCGCGCGCCTTCTTTTTTCTTTAAATTGTTAATAGAGATGTTCGACAATTCGGGGAGATTAACGAATGATATTAAGGAGGAATATTTAATTCTTGATATCTTGAAGGGATTATGTGGTACACGAGGGATTCCGATTGCAAGAAAAAAATGGGTAGAAAGCGGAGGGACGACTGTTGAACCTTTAAAAGAGATGCTGAAAGAGATGTTCGGTTCGATCTCTCTATCAAAGGTAATAACACCAGAAATTACGAATATTCGAGAAGCTGAGAGAGCATTGAAAAAGATAACTTCGGATGAGTTGTTTGAAATTTTGATTAGCATAGCGGAAAGCCTTTTCCCTGCTTCAATGCAAACCAGTTTAGACGGAGAGCTTGATTCACTAATAAGCATGGAGGAAGAGGCAGATTTTAGAGACATAGCGAGAAAACGATTTGAAAAATATAAGGAATATAAATCAACTCAAAATCCTGAATATGGTATATGTGAAAGCTGCGGTTTCACAAAGGCGTTTCCTACTCAAAAATCTCTTAATTTTCCGGGGGGCAAACGGTGGGGATTTTCACAAATAAGCGCACATACCGATAGCGCAAGAGCAACCTGCACATTATGTGCTTATGATACTATGACTTTCAGACAAAATATATCTGAAAGCCGAAGCCCTATTTACATCAGGATTGAGGCAAGGACATCTGATATATGGCAATTATATGATGAAATAACTAAGACCGTACAAAAGCTTGACGCAAGTTACTACAATCCTTACACTTTAGAAACTTTAGATAAAAAACAAGAATATGGTTTTCTTCCTCTTCCCAGGAATTTTAAGATGCCTCAGGTCAAAGAACCAAGATATATATCTCAACCTCTTATGAGTATCAGGGGCTATATTATTCTGGTCACAACTGTTGAAAGCTCTGAAAGCCCGAAAGACCTCCGTGCAAAGTATTTATGTTTATATGCACTTCTAAAAATGATGGGTTTTGATACGCATATCGGTTTTGAAGAGCAGAACGGACTTTTCGGCGACAACCCTGTTGCAAGACATGGAGATAATTATGAGAGTCTTTATTATCGGGGATTAGCCATTAAGTGGCTTGCAGGCTTAACTGACAAGAGCAATAACGCCCATGTTTTTGCTGAAACGCTATTAATCAAAAGTCCTTCAGTTGCTCTCACAAAAATCGGAGAGGCGGCTACAAAAGATAAAAAGGTAAGAAAAGAACAAATTGTTAATATTATGGACGCAATAATTAAGGGCAACTATAAAATTAAAACAACAAAAAATGGAGGTGATTATTCCATGAAAGAATTATTGCAGGACGCAGCCTATTTTGCAGAAGGAATTCCTGCTTTTGTTTGGAGCGGAGACGACCACAAGGCATGGATTTCAAATTCTTCAAAACATCTAATAACGAAGCCAGTATCCAGAACAATGAATTGTATCCTTCAAGGCGATGATTTCGAGACAGCCTTTGCAAAATTTCTGTCATTGATAAAAGAGGATATTTCAGGAGATAAAACAAAAGAAGGTTCTCTTGCTAAAGTTGATGTTGGGGATTTAAAACTGTTTGTCGAGCATGCCAAGGAAGTTTTAAAAAGATATTTTGATTTAAGACAGGCAGATATATCCGCCTTTATTCAGGCAAAGAACGCTTTGCTGTCGTCTATTTATTTATTGAAACGCTATCCTAATATAAAGGAGGTCGTCAATGGTTGATTATCTTGAAACACCATCGTTGTTGAGCAAGGGAGTCTATCTTCAGTTAGTAGTAGAAATGAAGCTATTGGACGATGCCATTATCCGCAGCAATGAAGCGGAAGAAGTATTGACACATCACTATAAGGCAGAGGCATTGGGGAATAGATTTGTTATCCCATGGCGAAAGGTGAAAGGGAAGTTAAGAAGGTTAGTATTGGAAAAACAAAGAGGATTAAATATACAGCCTGATTGTGCTCTTAAAGATGACCTGTGTCTTAACTGTCCGTCTTGTTTGCTCTTTGGCGGAACAGGAGAAACAAGTTCAAGCAAGGTACAGTACAACATTTTATCACGTGTATTAGGAGAAACGTTTATATCAGCCGATGAAGTTGAAGGAATTGAAAACTACACACAAAATGCGGTCGGAGAGAAAGATTTAATGACCGGGCAAGCTCTTATGACAATCCTCACTGTTCCCAAAGAAACGGTATTTGAAGGTGTCGTAACGATCAAAGACCCAACAAAAGAAATGGCATCCATTATTGTTGACAACATAAGAAGAGTAACGAGGATCGGCGCAAGAAGCGTTGAGTGGGGGCGTGTTGAGACGAATATTATAAATGCTCAATTATCGGACAGGGAGAACACAAGTGTCTATCACTTGCTGCAAGCTGCCGAGGCTCAAGCTAATGATCTAAGTGTTATAGATAACCTTCCGGCGGTTGATACTGCATACAGCACATTAAACGGCCAGATTCCCACCATGTTGAAAGACCTTATAGAAAGACGCTCTCCAAAGAAAGAAAAGAAAGGCAAGGCAAAGGAAGATACAAAGGGAGAAGGGGCTGAAGCAGGAGCAGAGTAATGGAGATATATCCATATACCATAAAATTGATCGATCCTCTCTTTTATTCTCATGAGGCGTTGTCAGGAGCTTATACACCGCAGTATCTCCATGCAACCGCCGTCAATCATGCAGTTGCATGGAGTATGGGGAGACTTAGAGAAGACCAGAGCTATATCATTAGCGATGCAGGCGGGGGGAGGAATATTCCGCGCTATGAACACTCATGGATTGAGCCCGACTTCTACTTTACGCCTGCTGCGCTCAATGGCAATGCTACCTATATCGTTGAGATTGTTAAAGGTGATATGGATTATTTAATTCAGCCGGGGTTCGGACAGGCCAAAATAATGGGAAAGAATGTCGGCAGAAACGAAGTATTGAAAGCCTACCGAATCTTTTCTCTTCCGCCTGAGAGCGAGTTTAAAGGATATCTTCATGCTGAGCCGGATACTATGAAACTATTTCCTGAATATCTGCGCCTTGGCAGTTTTAGGGGGAAGGCAAGGCTTGAAATTGGAAGAACAGAAAAGATATTCGGCACCGCTTCCGGCCAATATGTGAATCATCCGGTTGACCCGTTAGTCTCCAAAGTAAAACGAGGGATGATGATAGGGATGTTTCCATATCCCATTGTTGACAGCGCCTTTGCCGAAGACACATATGAAATAAGAAATCACGGGCGAAGGGAATATGTTGCAGTGCCTTCACGGGAAATTTCTTATGATAAAGATGTGCTGCTGAAAAGACTTGATGACCTAAAGCCGGGCTTGTCAAAGGCCAAGGATTTTTCTCTTCCACTTAAAGACAGGGCTTATCTCGTTTTACATATTTTGAGAACTGCTCTTTCGGTAAGGCATCTTCTTATAGGCATACCAGGAGAAGAAAGGCTTGAAGCTGCATTAAAGGACTTTGAAGGATTTAACGAATTGCGGTTAGCTTCAAGAGGAGAAAAAGTACGCATGGAAAATTCCGTTTTTCTCGGATATATTGAAAAAATAGAGGGGACAATTAATGGCTACGAGGAAAAGATCAGAGGAATATCAAAAGGCAGAAAGCCAGAAGATACAGGAAAAAGTTCATCAAATATTATTTTGTGATACTGATTGGAATGAAGATGAAGTCTACAAACGTCGGTTTGAAAGAATTCTTAAGAGGTCTAATCTTCAAGAACTTCAGATCGAGTTCGATGAAAATGTCGCCATTGAATATAGGCGAAGGATCGAAAAAAAGCTGAAGGGCCGGGAGCCTCTGGATAAGACTTTAATTTTTTATAGAATCTTAGATTATCTGAATGTCCAGCCTATGAGCATAGAAATGATAGCCTTAGAAATGGATAATCACTCCGAGGAATGCATTTATAACAACTTAATATATATGGAAAAATGCGGAATGATTGAAAATAATGACGATAAATTTAAGCTATCTCACAATATCAGGAAGCTTTTAATAAAAACAAAGTGAACTTATATACAATAAACAGCTTTTATTGTATATAATTACACCATGAGATTATATGCCCTTAAATATCTTTTTCTCCTTATTTTTGAAGGGGAAAAGACGAGCAGGGAGCTGGCTGAACTGGCTGGAGACCGGATTTATAACACCTCTCATGCTATGAGTATTCTCCAGAATCTTGGTTTAGTCAGGCATCCACAGAACAGGTTACGTTCCTGGGAAATCATTCCGACGATAAAGCTTAACTTATTGCTTGAAAAGTTGCTTCTCATTTCCAAAAACGACAAGGAGATAAAGAGACTCCTTGAACAGCCTGCCGTAATCAAGATCGGCAGTAACATATATAAAAACAAACGGGGCAGATCAATTTCTTCGCTGGTTGAATCTGCAGGAATTTCAAAACGAACCGTAATGAGAGTTTTGAACAAACTTGTTGAGCTTAACCTCCTGAAAAAAACCGGTGGTAAACCTCATGCATTTCATGTTTCAAATACAACATCGGCACAGGTCTTTTTTGAAGCATGCGGCAGGATTGAAAATCTTTTCAGAAGCAAAGCAAGAAAGCAAGTGCCTGTCTCTCCCGCCCAGGCTATTAAAGAAATGGCAAAAGATAATTCCGTGCTCATTCTTATTCACTACGGCTCATCTTCAAGAGGCAAGGCAGATAACTTGAGTGACATTGATGTCCTTGCAGTAACCCGCGACAAAATCAGCAGAGGAGATATTCTTCACCGGTATTCGCACAAGAAGCTTGACCTTAACGTATATTCAAAAAGGGGATTCCTGCAATTAATTAAAACACAGCCGGATTTCATCAGAAATATTTCTACCGCCAGGGTATTAAAAGGCGACGATATTCTTAAGGCGATTATGCAATGACTATTCAGCAGATCATTTTACGTTTAAAAACAGAGCCTGTTTTAACAGACCACGGCAATGCCCTGCGGGGCTATATTGCCAATCAGTTCCCCCGATATGACATTCTGCACAATCATCGAGAAGACGGAAGCCTCTTATACCTTTATCCGAGAATCCAATACAGAATCATTGACGGCGAAGGCTATATTATTGGAATTGACGAAGGCGTATCCGTAATTCGTGAGATCGAGCCATCCGTTGACAGGCTCCACCTGAAAGGCAAGAACTTTCCGATAGTACAAAAGCAGCTTATATCGGAAAACGTCAATTTCGGACTGAGTGATATCCAAAGAGATTATCATTTCATCAAACCCTGGCTTGCGCTTAATGAACAAAATTACCACGAATATATAACCTCCGGAAATCAGAGAAAGAAGACAGATATGCTTAAAAATATATTGATAGGAAATTTGCTCGGCCTGGCTAAAAGTGTTGGATATGTCGTAGACAAACAAATAAATGTCTCCTCTTTGACGTTTGAAGAAAGAGAATGTTTTCTCAAAGGCACCCCCATGCTCGGCTTTCTTGGCAACTTCTCCGTCAACTTCGACATCCCGGACTACTGGGGCATCGGGAAGTCTGTGTCGAGGGGGTTCGGGACGATAAGGCGGTGTCGGCAAAAACAGTGTCGGTGTCAGTGACCCGTGACGGTAAAAAACAAAGCAGCGGTGTCGGTACAACAGTGACGGTGATCCGTGACAGTGTCAGAAACTGACACGGACAACTGACGCGGACACGATGGGATGAAAGGAGAGAAATTATGAAAAGCGTTGAAGACCTCGACGTTTTTAAACTGGCTCATGAGATTACTATGGAGATATACAGGCAAACGGATAAGTTTCCCGAACATGAGAAATATGGTCTAATCTCACAAATTCGTCGATCCGCAGCGTCAATTCCCATGAATCTTATGGAAGGCGGTCATCGGCTTAATAAAAAAGAATACAGACAGTTTGTAGGAATAGCAAGGGGATCAGT
>JBFMDL010000036.1:0-27528 GCA_040753635.1 Nitrospirota bacterium
TCCCATTTGATTTTTTGCCCATTGTCCGATATTCTTTCTTCATAGCGACTCCTTTAAATCTTGTTTTTCGGCAATTCAAGTTTAATTGAGTCGCTTCTCTTGTTCAACGAACTTTAGGACATGATCCCGAAAACATTGAAGATTTTAATTTATTCTATCGCGGCGGGAATGTAAATTTTCCTCTCTACACCTATCAACAAAAAGAAAACCCTAAAAAGAAGTCTTTAAGCAGTATCATGATGCTTTTTGAGCCACATGCAGAGTATGGAGTGAAAAAGCTGAATCTATCTTCAGCATTTATTGAAAAATTAACGAAAGAGTTTAAGAAAATACCAACGCCTGAGCAAGTTTTCTATTACATTTATGCAGTCCTTTATTCAAACATCTACCGCACAAAATATGCAGAATTCCTGAAAATAGATTTTCCGAGAATTCCTTTCACAAAGGATTATAAATTGTTCAAAAAGATGGGCGAATTTGGAGAAAAACTTATTTCTTTGCATCTCCTTAAATCAACTGACCTTGATTCACCAGTTGCCCGATTTCAGGGCAAAGGAGATAATAAAATTGAAAAACTAAGATGCGAACTGGAAAAACTCTATATTAACAATGACCAGTATTTTGAAGGTGTTACACCCGATGTTTGGCAATATCAAATCGGCGGTTATCAGGTCTGTGAAAAATGGCTGAAGGACAGAAAGGGCAGGTCACTTTCTTTAGAGGAGATAAAACATTACTGCAAGGTTGTAACTGCGCTGGAGAAAACGATAGAGGTTCAGGAAAAGATTGATAGGTTGTATCAGGAAGTAGAGGAAGAAAGTCTGTTTGTGAATGATCCTTCTTTTTGGCATACTATTGAAAAGAAATATGACGGTAAAAGAAAAATACAAGGACAGAATCTCAGAGGTCTTTGCTGATCCTGAAAAAGTCACAAAGGCGTTAGCTCGGGGCGTTCAGGAGGCATTGCTGAAGCATAAACAGGCTGGCAATCCCATTGTTGTATTGCATGACGGGAAAATTGTCTGGCTTAAACCTGAAGAAATCCCGGTATAAAATCTTTCCCCATCCCCTTAACCGACAAAAACCCGCTTTTCTTATATCCATTCAATTTTGTCTTAAATAATACAAACATGTAGCATTTCATTTTTAAAAACTCTTTATTTTCGCTGTTTTCCATCTGGCATGGTTATTGATTTGTAATGCAGACAGATATCAATCTGAAAAGGAAGAGATAGCAGGATACATAAGCCGGAAGTCAGAATTCAGAATATGGAGGAAGAATGAAGATGATAAGGGTGAAAGACCATTGTGAATTATTTAAGGAACAGGAATATCTGGAGCAGTTCAATAGGAAAAAAGAGTTCGAGAATCCATGGCCTGACGATAAGGTCAGAAAGGTGTCTGATTGGACAAAGACAGAGGAGTATAAAGAACTTAACTTTAAGAGGCAGCACATAAAAATAAATCCTGTGAAGGCGTGTCAGCCGCTCGGCGCCATATTCTGTTCTTCAGGGTTTGAAGGCTCCATGCCGTTTGTTCAGGGAGCCCAGGGTTGTGTTGCATATTTCAGGAGCCACCTGAACCGCCACTTCAAAGAGCCCCTTGCTGCAATCTCGACGTCAATGACAGAAGACGCCGCTGTATTCGGCGGACTGAACAATATGCTCGAAGGGCTCGAGAACGCCTATACGCTTTACCAGCCGAAAATGATATCTGTATGCACGACCTGCATGGCCGAGGTTATAGGCGATGACCTTAACGCATTCATAAAACAGGCCCGGGACAAAGGGATCATTCCACAGGACCTCCCTGTCCCGTTTGCCCATACGCCGAGCTTCGTAGGTTCGCATATAACAGGTTATGACAACATGATGAAGGGGATTCTCGCATCATTGACAGCAGGACAGAAGAGGGAGCCGAACAGGAAGATTAATATTATCCTGGGATTCGATACATATACAGGAGATTACCGGGAGATCAGACGGCTATTGAAGATGATGGACGTGGATTTCACCCTGCTGGCTGACGTGAGCGATATCTTTGATTCGCCGAATACCGGTGAATACAGGCTGTATCCGGGCGGCACGCCCCTCCACGAGGCAGCCGATTCTATCAATGCCGCAGCGACTGTCTCGCTCCAGAAACATTCAACGCAAAAGACCATGGACTATATCAGGAAGGAATGGAATCAGGAGACGGCAGCGCTCCCGCTTATCGGGATAAGGAATACCGATGCCTTTTTCGAAGAGATCAGCCGGATAACAGGCAGGCCGGTATCACATGAAATAGAGGATGAAAGGGGAAGGGCTGTGGATGCGATGATAGATTCGCATCCTTATGTTCACGGGAAGAGGTTCGCTCTCGCAGGCGATCCTGACCTTCTCCTCGGCCTGATCGGTTTTCTCATGGAAATGGGAGGGAAGCCGGCGCATATAGTCTGCACAAACGGAGACAGAAAGTTCGAGGAAGATGCAAACGCTCTTCTCGGCGGCAGTCCTTTCGGGAGTGAAGGCAGGGTCTATATCAACAAGGATATGTGGCACCTGAGATCTTTATTGTTCACGGAACCCGTAGACCTTCTCATCGGAAATTCCTATGCAAAGTTTCTCTGGAGGGACACAGGGACGCCGCTTATCAGGATCGGGTTCCCCTTGTTCGACAGGCACCACCTGCACAGATATCCGATCATCGGCTATCAGGGAGTGATAAATCTTGTAAACTGGGTTGTTAATACCGTCCTTGATGAGATGGACAGAAAAACGATCGATACAACGAGTTTTGATGTGATACGGTAACCCATATCTGTCCAAAATAAGAGTTATGAAATGGCTGAACATCTCATAAACACAATAAATCGACATGATATTAAGATGTTGAACCTCTTTTTGATATTAAATGTAATCAAGACTACTCTGTATTATCCTTATAAGAATATTATGACGTGGATTAATTTTATAGGGTGTCGTTATTGTGTTTATTCGGCATCCACCCATTTTTTAAATTATTTTGGACAGCAATGACGGTAACCCATATGTCATGCTGAACAAAGTGAAGCATCTTTCCAAGATTCTTCGCGGAGTTTATCCTGAGCACAAAGACGAGATTCTTCGCTTCACTCAGAATGACATGCGAAGGGATCAGAATGACATGCGAAGGGCTCGGAATGACAAGTGAAGCCCTGAAATAAATTCAGGGTGACAGGTAAAAGAAGATAGAGGATGGAAATGCTGACAGGCATAGACAAATTAATGCAGAGCGGCTGTAAACGGGAGAAAAAAGAGAAGCTCTGCCGTTCACGCGGCGGGGAGTCATGCGCCTTTGACGGGGCCATGATAGTGCTCCAGCCCATTGCGGATGCGGCTCATATTGTTCACGGACCGATCGCCTGCTGCGGCAACTCATGGGAAGGCAGAGGAACATTGTCAAAGGTAGGGGCATATTGCACATCCCTACACAGAATGGGCTTTACAACAGATATGGGTGAGATGGATATCGTGTACGGTTCTGAAGAGAAACTCTACAAAGCGATATTAGAAACTTACGGATCAATAAAGCCAAAGGCGATATTTGTCTATGCGACATGCATAAGCGGCCTCATCGGTGAGGACATCGATTCAATATGCAGGAGAGCAGAGGATGCGACAGGCATCAGAGTGATCCCGGTCAACGCCCCCGGCTTCATCGGCCCCAAAAACCTCGGCAACAGGATAGCAGGAGAGGTATTGCTCGATTATGTGATAGGAACCGGTGAGCCACCACCGCATTTAACCCCTCCTCTCTCCTCCCCTTGGCAAGGGGAGGATGGGTGGGGTATCAAGGGGGGACAGGAGAGGACTATCAACCTCATCGGCGAATACAACATCGCTGGTGATTTATGGCTTGTAGAGCCATTACTGAAAGAAGCAGGAATAAGGATACTTTCAAGGATTACAGGTGATTCCGCGTTTGAGGAAATAACATATGCGCACAGGGCAGAGTTGAATGTGGTCGTGTGCAGCCGGGCGTTGATAAACATAGCAAAAGAGATGGAAAGGAGATATGGCATCCCGTACATTGAGGTTTCTTTCTTCGGAAAGACAGAGATGTCGAAGGCTCTGAGGCTAATCGCCTCAAGGCTTGAATTCAAAATTCAAAATTCAAAATTCAAAAATAGCGTTGAAGAAATCATTAATAGAGAAGAAAAACAACTTGAAGAAAGGCTAAAGGAATACTCACGTCTCAAAGGCAAAAAGGCTGTTCTTTATACAGGAGGGGTCAAGAGCTGGTCTTTCATCTCGGCGCTGCTCGATTTAGGGATGGAGATAGCCGCTGTCGGTACGAAGAAAAGCACATTCGAGGATGAAGAGAGGATGAAAGAGATTCTCGGGAAGGATGCCCCTCTCGTTGAGGATGTAACGCCCAAAAATCTTCTTGAACTGCTTAAAGAAAACAGCGCAGATATTCTTGTTGCAGGTGGAAGAAACCAGTATCTCGCGATAAAAGAGGGTTATCCATTTGTGGATGTGAATCAGGAAAGACATACTGCATATGCAGGATACGACGGGCTGGTGAATCTGGCAGAGCAGATAAGCAACAGTATCCGATTCTACGAAAGGATGCATGATACAGGATACAAGAAACAGGATAAGAAGAATCATGCATCATGCATCTTGCATCATGAATCAAAGAGTGTCGTTATCAATCCTCTCAAACATTCCCAGTCAATAGGAGCTGCTATTGCGTTTCAGGGTATAGACAGGGCGCTGCCCATTATTCACGGGGCGCAGGGATGCACATTCCTCGGAAAGGTGCTTTTGACAAAACATTTCAGGGAACCGATTGCATTGGCAGGCACAAAACTCTTCACAGAGGATGTGGTAATGGGAAGCGAGGGAAATATAATAAAGACGGTCAATGGGTTTATAGAAAAAAACAGGCCTGATGTAATCGGTATTCTCACATCAGGACTCTCTGAAGCGAAAGGTGATGATGTTTCGGGCATTGTGAAGCAGCTTCAGGCCGGACATCATCAGTGCGATATCCTTAATGTTTCTACACCTGATTATGAAGACGGACTCGAGACAGGGTATGCAAAGGCAGTGGAAGCGCTACTGCGGTTCACGGTTCACAGCTCATCCCCTCCCTCACCCTCCCCCCTTGAGGGAGAGGGATGGGTGGCGGGGCAAATCAATGTCCTTGTCGGGTCTCATCTTACGCCTGCTGATTTTACGGAATTGAGGGAAATAATCGAAGCATTCGGTTTAAAGCCCATAATTCTTCCCGATCTTTCCGCGCTTGACGGCAGCAGGCAGGGATTTTCCGCACTCGCTGTCGGCGGTACGACAATGGATGGGATACGGGCAATGGGTTCATCCGGGTTTACCGTTGCCATAGGCGCAAGCATGGGAAGTGCGGCAATGATTTTGAAAGAAAGGTTCGGCATTGAATACAGGATATTCGAAAGCATCTCCGGGTTGAAAGACATGGATATTTTTATGGAGACGCTCTCGGCGCTGAGCGGAAAGCGGGTGCCTGCAAAATATGAAAGGCAGAGAAGAGTCCTTGCGGACGGGATGAGGGATGCGCATTTTCATTACGGCAATAGAAAGATATGTATTGCATTGGAGGCTGACCATGCGGTGCAGATTTCCAGGTGGCTTGATGAAATGGGCGCTGATGTTGATCTTGCGGTGATCCCGGCTCATGCTTCGTCAGCGTCTAAGATTGTTGCAGCGGAGATTACAGTCGGAGACCTGTTCTCCATTGATGGTGATTTTGACCTGTTAATATCAAATTCACACGGTGAAGATGCTGCAAAAAGATTGAATCTGCCGCTGTATCAGACGGGTTTCCCTGTATATAAGATATATGGCAATAATTCACGTATTACTGCCGGGTACAGGGGTTCGCTCATGATGATCAACGAAATCGCCAATCTGCTCTTGAAGGAGTGAGTTATGAGGATATTGAAAGAAGGCATAAGGAGATTGATTTTGATTTTCGCCGGGATCGCTGCCGACGTGGCGAGATATTGTGAAAACAACCATATATTTTGATGTGAGAATAAGGCGCTGTTAGAGCTTGTTATCTTGAAAAGGTTTTGACGGTATATGGAAAGGAGGTCTTTAAAAAATGAAAGTCGCATTCGCAACAACCGACGGCATAAAAGTGGATGAGCATTTCGGAAGGGCGGGGATATTTGCAATTTATGAATTAACAACGGACGGCTATAAATTCATTGAGTTGAGACAGTTTGCTGATGGCAGGGATACGGCTGTTGAGGAGACAAAGGGGATGGGTGAAATACATGATGACAGGGTGCAGAGAAAAGTTGAAAAGCTTGCCGACTGCAAGATCGTATATCTTACAGAGATAGGCGGGCCTTCAGCGGCAAGGCTTGTCAAAAAAGGCATGATGCCCATAAAGGTGAAAGAGGCGGTAAGCATAGAAGAGTCATTAGAGAAACTGCTCGAAACAATAAAGAAATCGCCGCCGCCGTGGCTGAGAAAGGCGATAAACAGCGATTAGCTGTCAGCGATCAGCAAGAGACGCTTCAAATCATATTTTACTGATAGCTATTAGCTGAATGCTGATAGCTAAAAAAGGAGGAATGTAACATGAAGATGATCAGGGCATTTATAAGACCTGAGAAGGAACAGGAGGTTGTTCTTGCACTGGAGGGAGCGGGTTTCCCGTCCCTTACAAAGATGCCGGTATTCGGCAGGGGAAAACAGAAGGGTCTTCAGGTGGGGCCTGTGCATTATGATGAGCTTCCAAAGACCCTTATTATGACTGTTGTTGATAACGAGGATGTGGACAGGGTGGTGAGGATAATCCAGGATAAGGCGAGGACCGGATTTATAGGCGACGGAAAGATATTCGTCAGCCCTGTGGAGTCTGCATATACTGTAAGGACAGGAGAGGCGAGGCTATGAAAGAGATTACCGCTATAATAAGAAGGGACAAACTCCCCGAGACGAAAACCGTGCTCGAAGAACTCGGCTATCCTTCGCTTACCATACAGAGTGTAGAGGGAAGAGGTAAACAGAAAGGCGCGATGTGCGCCGAGATGGACTCCGAGATGCCTGACAGCTTCTGCACGGCGGTAAAGCTGAAGCCCACTCCTTCTGCCTATGCCCTTGAGCATACACTTCCGAAGGTGGCGCTGTATGTTCCCAAGAGGCTGCTGACCATCGTTGTCCCTGATGATGTTGTAACAAAGATAATCAAATCCATCATACAGGTGAATAAGACAGGTAAAAACGGAGACGGGAAGATATTTGTCTCTCCGCTTGAAGGCGCCTTAAGGATAAGAACAGGGGAGACGGACGGAGAGGCGATTGCTTAATTGATGTAGCGATAAGCAAAACCGGCTTTCGTCTCAGGTGCTATTTTTCTACAGTTCTAAGCTCATTCCGCTACAGCCGCAAAACTCGCTTCGCTCAAACAGTTGCGGCTGTTTTACGCTCCATTTTTGATAGGAACTGCAAACGAAAAATAGCAATTCGCTCAAGCCAGCTTCGCTTATCGACATACTAATTACTTAACAAAGGAGGAGTTATGCCGGTTATAGGTTATACAAGAGGCGGTACAGCATGGACGCCCAGGTTTATTGAGTCAATCGATGTCGACAAATGCATAGGCTGCGGAAGATGCTACAAGGTCTGCAGCAGGGACGTGCTCGAACTGATCGAGAAGCCCTTTGAGGGGGATGATGAGTACGGCGATGATATGGGAAACAAGGTTATGTCTATAGCGAATCCGGAAAACTGCATCGGATGCGAGGCGTGTTCAAGGATCTGCACAAAGAGGTGCCATGTTCACATCGAAGTATAATCGATAATCAGATCATAGTAATAGAATGCATTCAAAATTGTATGTTATGCAACAAAAATGTATTTTGGAGTGAAATCCGACAGGACGTCTTTCCTTCTATTTCAATAGATTATGAACTGGCATGCCTGTTGCTTTGCAGTAAATAAACTCTGATGTTGCGTAACAGAAGGCAGAAGCGCTACAAAAGCCTTGCAATGACAACATGATTTAATGTGATTCACATAAATGCAGGCATAACATTTCGCGAAATTCAGAAAATAGTTGGCAGGCCTTTCTTGAGGGCCGCAATGAGTTGCAGGGCAAGGCTTTTTCTTCGCCCCTGCCTTCTGTATGAAGGACCTTTTTGCAACTATAAAGTAAAGGCTGAACCTGTAGGGAGGAGAGTATTACAATGGAAAAGACGCTCAGGACCAAGAGACATAAGAATGCAATTCAGGCACATCCATGTTTTTCCGAGTCTGCGCACCGGAAATTCGGCAGGATACATCTTCCGGTAGCGCCGGCATGCAATATCCAGTGCAGATACTGCGTAAGAAAATACGATTGCGCAAACGAATCAAGGCCGGGGATTACGAGCATGGTGATGACCCCGGATGAGGCTCTCGAACGCGTGAGGATACTTGTTGACAGAAATGACCGTTTGAGTGTTATAGGGATAGCCGGTCCGGGGGACCCGCTGGCAAACGATACTACTTTCGAAGTCCTCCGGGCTGTGGGGAGAGAGTTCCCGGATATCATCCTGTGCTTATCCACAAACGGGCTCTATCTCACAGAAAGACTTGATGACATTGTAAGGGCAGGAGTCAGGAGCCTCACGATCACGATCAATGCGCTTACCGCTGAAGTGGCAGAGAAGATATATTCGTGGGTTATACACGGGGGGCGGCGTTATACGGGAGCAGAGGCCGCGGAGATTTTGGTATGCAATCAGAAGAGGGGTCTCAGGAATGCAATAGATGCAGGACTTATTGTGAAGATAAACACGGTGTTTATCCCGGGCATTAATGATGCGGAGATACCTTTGATCGCATGGCTGGCCGGAACAAAAGGGGCGGATATCATGAATATAATGCCTCTTATCCCTCAGGCTGAGTTCGGGCATCTGAGAAGACCCTCACATGAGATGATCAATAAAATGCGCGCAGAGTGCCGGAAACATATAACCCAGATGACTCACTGCAGGCAATGCAGGGCGGACGCCTTTGGCGTTATCGGTGAGGACGGTGATATGGAGAACGAGATGTTGAACGCAAGAATAGGAGAGTACTACTGTGAAATGGTCGGTTGAATTATTCACTTGCCTGCTGTTTGCCGTCTGTTTTATGTCTCAGCCCTGTACGGCATCCGCCGATGACATAACGGTTTCGGCTGCCATGAGTCTGAAGGGTCCTTTCGAGGAGTTGGGCAGAGAGTTCGAGAAGACAGGGAAAGGGACAAAGGTTATTCTGAATTTCGGGGCTTCCGGAGCTCTCAGGGGCCAGATTGAAGGAGGCGCTCCGGTCGACGTATTCGCCTCTGCAGATGAGAAGAATATGGATATTCTTGACCGGGAAGGGCTGCTCTTGAGAGATACCAGGTCTGTCTTCGCAGGGAACTCAGTGGTTCTCATAACCCCGGTGTTTTCATCACTTCAAATAAGGTCGTTTTCCGATCTGCGGAAAAACTACATGAAAAGGATCGCCATAGGGAACCCTCTCACAACACCTGTCGGCAGATATTCCAAAGAGGCTTTGAAACATCTCAGAATATGGGATCATATCAAGGACAGGGTTGTGTTTGCAGAAAATGTCAGACAGATACTCGATTATGTTTCGCGCGGTGAAGTCGACGCAGGCATGCTCTACTGTACTGATGCAATGATAAAAAGCCGTGAGGTGAAGGTTGTCGCTGAAGCGCCTGAAGAAAGCCATGAAAAGATCATATATCCGATAGCGGTCATGAAAAACGCCGGAAACGAAATCACGGCAAGGGCATTTGTTAAATTTGTAATATCAGAACAGGGCATTGAAATACTAAAGAAATATGGGTTCAGGACAGCAAAGCAAAGGTGATGACAGGCAATGGAAGATTCGGTTTTTTTCTCGTTGAGGCTTTCCCTCCAGGTTGCATCAATTGCCACGTTTTTTGTGGTGATCGCAGGGATATCCATCGCTTATTTATTATCCCGGGGGGACTTTATCGGAAAAGATATGATAGACATCGTCCTTACACTGCCGCTTGTCCTGCCTCCAACGGTCACGGGATATTATCTGGTTATAATCTTCGGAAGGAAGGGATTAATCGGCAGTCTCCTTTATGAATGGACAGGCCTTGGTATAATGTTTACCTGGCAGGCTGCGGTGCTTGCATCCTTTGTGGTTTCGCTGCCGCTTATGATAAAGACAGCCCGGGCAGCAATGGAATCTGTCGACAAAAATCTCATAAACGCCTCCTATACCCTGGGACATTCGCGCCTTGAGACGGCTGTCAGAGTCATCATGCCGTTATCGGCAAGGGGCATAATCGCAGGCGCTGTCCTGTCATTTGCCAGGGCAATGGGCGAGTTCGGCGCAACATTGATGATCGCCGGAAACATCCCCGGCAAGACGGATACCATGCCGCTTGCGATATATTCACTTGCAAGCAGCGGCGAATGGACAGGCGCGAATATGATGGTGCTGCTCTTGACAATCTTTTCGGGTTTTTTCCTTTATGCGGCAAACAGGCTCGGCAGAAAGGTCTTCTGACAATGTTGTCTCTGAAACTGATCAAGAGAGTAAACGGGTTCTCGCTTGACGTCCAATGGGCTGCCGGCAATGAACTCACAGCGATCTTCGGCTATTCCGGAGCGGGGAAGTCAATGACTTTCCAGATGATAGCAGGCATTTCAGAGCCTGATGAGGGATTTATAATGTTGGGAGAGAAGGTATATTATGACAGCAGCCGAAAGGTTAATCTGCCCCCCCAGCTGCGTTCCTGCGGATATGTGCTTCAGGATCTGTCACTTTTCCCTCACATGACGGTCAAAGGCAACATCCTTTATGGCGCTAAGGGGATGGGCAGGACCGAAAGAGAAAAGACCGCGAAGGAACTCATAGGGACTTTCCGCCTCGGTGGGCTTGAGGATAATTTCCCATGCGATATTTCAGGAGGCCAGAAGCAGAGGGTTGCGCTTGCAAGGGCTCTCATGAGAAGACCTGCTGTCCTGCTCCTTGATGAACCGTTCTCGGCCCTTGATAACCCCATCCGCATCGAAATGAGAAAACTCCTGAAAGATGTCAGGAAAGAGTTCCGCATCCCGGTTATCCTTATAACCCATGATATCATTGAGGCTTATGAAATCGCCGACAGGATGATCGTATATTCAGACGGGAGGGTTCAGCAGACCGGTTCGCCCGAAGAGGTGGTCTCCGGTCCGGCAAACGACGAGGTGTCGAAACTTGTAAATCGTCCGGGCTCTCGCCTCATGCAATTTCCAGGATTAATCTGAATCTATCGCATGCCGGCCCGTCCGGTAATTTCAATATCCGTCATTTTACGGCCCTTTCGAATGTTTTGCCCGGCTTTGTTATACATTTTTGTAGCATACCACATTTTTGTAGCTTTCATTATGTTGCATTTCCCTTTTAATTCAATATGTTGCAAGCTGGCATGTTTTTCGCTCATATGATTTCAGGTGACAGAAATGAATTCTTTGAAAAAGAGGATCGAGGAGATCGAAAAGGAAGAGATTATAAAGACCCTGAAGGAATGCAACTGGGTCATGGCAAGGGCAGCGAGAAAACTCGGTATAACCGAAAGGATGATCGGATACAAGATCAAAAAATACGGAATCAGGAAAGGAGGGATTACCGAACAAAGATGGGATTATCCAGACAACGAAAATGATGAGATGTGAAGATAATTTGAAACAGCCGCAGGCATAAGCCTGCAGAACAAAATTAATTTTTTTGGGGGCAAACATGAAAAATATCAAAATTATCATTATTACGCTTATTATGGTTTTAGGCCTGTCGGCCGGAAGTCTCTACGCCGAAGAGCCTAAGGTATCAGGCAGCGCATCTGTCGATATCATGAGCAACTATATATGGAGAGGACAGAAGCTGAGCAACAGCTGGGTAGTTCAGCCGTTTGTAGGGATCACCTATGGCGGGTTCGGTGCAAATATCTGGGGCAATTACGACAGCGACAGATTTGAAACAACCAGTTCCGACTCAGGACATGGCGAATTCAGCGAAGTGGATTTTACCCTTAATTACAGCCATTCGTTCGATAAAATAACATTGACAGGCGGATATATTTACTACGCATTCGACGGCGCAAATGATACACAGGAGCTTTATCTGTCGGCGGCTTATGACACACTGCTCAGCCCGGCGCTGACTGTCTACTATGATTATGATGAAGGGAACGGCGCATTTATAGTGGCTTCAGCAGGACATTCCTTCAGTCTTCCGAAGGATCTAACGCTGAAACTCGGCGCATACGCAAGCTATAACATAAGAAATAAGGTAATGGGGCTCAATGATGACGGAGAGAGGTTCAGTAATTTTTACAATGCTGAAATTTCCTCGGGCTTGACAATCCCGGTGACGAAAGCGATATCGGTCACACCCAAGATCGCTTATTCTTTCCCGTTGAGCAATGATGCAAAGGAAGCGATAAGCAGTGTCAGCGACGACGGGAAGAAAGACATTCTTTACGGCGGGCTTAACATCACACTCAGCTTTTAATGGAAATTTCAAAAAATAATCGGAGGATAAGATGAAAAGGCTTATTTTATTTGCAGCAGTATTTTTGTTGTTAGCTGCAGGCATTCTGTATGCCGAAGAAAAGCTGCCTGCTGACTCTCCGTCACCTGCAGCGGCAGAGGAGGCAGTTGCGGCGCCTCCAGCCGAAGCACCTGTCGCTTCAGTCAAGGCAGAGGATGTCCAGACGAATGCTAATTACGTGTGGACGCTCATTGCTGCATTCCTTGTCTTTTTCATGCAGGCAGGATTTGCGATGGTAGAGACAGGATTCACAAGGGCGAAGAATGCGGTTAACATAATGATGAAGAACATGATGGACTTTGCCATGGGATCGATCGCGTACTGGGCAGTCGGGTTCGGGATTATGTTCGGAATTACAACAACCGGATGGTTCGGCACAGACGGATTCTTCTTCAGCGATTTCCTGAAAGACAAGGACCCCTGGCTCTTTGCCTTCTGGATGTTCCAGGTTGTTTTTGCTGCGACTGCAGCTACGATCGTCTCAGGCGCAATGGCTGAAAGGACAAAGTTTATCAGTTACCTTATATACAGCGCGGTAGTAAGCGCTTTGATATATCCGGTATTCGGCTCATGGGCGTGGGGCGGCCTCTACCATGGAAAAGGCTGGCTCGAAAATCTCGGTTTCATCGATTTTGCAGGCTCAACAGTCGTCCATTCCATCGGGGGATGGGCAGCGCTTGCAGGGGCGATTGTGCTGGGGCCTCGAATCGGCAAGTATGGGCGCGACGGGAAACCGAAGGCCATACCGGGACACAACATTCCACTTGCGACATTAGGAGTATTTATCCTCTGGTTCGGATGGTTCGGGTTTAACCCCGGCAGCACAACGGCAGCAAATACCGATATCGCAAAGATTGCAGTAAATACAAACCTGGCTGCTGCGGCAGGAACAATCGGCGCACTGATAACTGCATGGATCATGTTTAAAAAGCCGGACGCAAGCATGACCCTGAACGGTTCACTTGCCGGTCTTGTGGGAATAACCGCCGGCTGCAACAATGTAATGCCGACAAGTGCGGTTATTCTGGGCTTCATAGCCGGAATCCTGGTCGTTCTTTCAGTCGTCTTCATTGACAGGGTGCTGAAGGTTGACGACCCCGTCGGAGCGGTGTCAGTCCATGGTGTGTGCGGCGCCTGGGGGACCCTCGCTGCAGGGATTTTTAATGCTGATGGCGTAACAATAAAGATACTCGGCGTACAGGCTCTCGGTATCGCGGCCGCATTCATATGGTCTTTTCTGACTTGTTTTATTCTCTTTAAAGTTATCAAAGCCACAGTAGGTTTGCGGGTCTCAGCAGAGGAAGAGATGGAAGGCCTCGATCTCGAGGAGCATGGGAATGTTGCCTATCCTGACTTCCAGATACACCCGAACAAAGGATAGCTGATATGTCATCTGTGATCGGATTGACAATGAATAAACAGGAGGTTTTATGAAGAAGATAGAAGCTATTATTAAACCTTTTAAACTGGATGAAGTGAAAGACGTGTTGAATGAGATAGGTGTCCGGGGTATGACTGTAACAGAGGTCAAGGGCTTTGGAAGACAGAAAGGTCACGTGGAACTGTATAGGGGAGCTGAATATGATATCGCATTCATCCCCAAGATTAAATTGGAGATAGCAGTCTCTGAAGAGACTGCCGAGGCCGTTGTCCTGAAGATAATCGAAACCGCAAAAACCGGGAAAATCGGCGACGGGAAAATATTTATTTATAGTATTGAAGATGTGATCAGGATAAGGACCGGGGAAAAAGGCGCTGCAGCTATATAAGACAGGGATTTTGCAATACGGGGCCGGTTGCATGCCGGTCCCTTTATTTTTTCCTACATTTTTGTAATTCATACAAATATGTAGGATGACCGCAACTACTTATTAAAACAAAATAATTATTTCAGGGAGATTTTTACAGTTCTTGGCATTACAATTTTGTAGATGCTTGATGAACCTAAACTATTTGAAATATATGAATATTTTAATTGGCACGGATATTGATAATATTATTTTAGAAATTTTTTAGGAGGATAGTATGAAACTGAAGGGTTTGTTAATGTTGGTTTTGATTTTATTGATTCCCGCTCTGGCGTGCGCCGAAGAAGCCTCCGGGATAAATACCGGAGACACAGCATGGATGATCGTGGCAACAGCGCTGGTCATGCTTATGTCCATACCGGGGCTGGCGCTCTTTTACGGCGGACTGGCAAAACGCAAGGACTCTCTTAACACAATGGCTATGACTTTTGTGACATTCTGCATAGTGAGCGTCCTATGGGTTATCTATGGATATACATTATCCTTTGGAGCGGATATGGGAGGCTTTATCGGCAGAGCAGAGAGACTTATGCTGAGAGGCGTTGGACCAAACAGCATATCCGATCTTGCGAAGACTATACCCGAGTATATCTTCATTGTTTATCAGCTCACGTTCGCGGCGATAACCGTTGCGCTTGCGAGCGGCGCATATATCGAGCGGAAAAAATTCTCTGCGTGGATTCTCTTCTCAATATTCTGGATGACCCTGGTATATGTTCCGGTCGCCCACTGGGTGTGGGGCGGGGGATTCCTTGCAAAACTCGGCGCACTCGATTTTGCCGGCGGCACAGTTGTTCATATTAATGCAGGTGTCGCTGCGCTCGTAGGCGCATTAATACTCGGCAAAAGGAATGAGAAGTCTCTCCTGCCGAGCAATCTGACCCTTGTTTTAACCGGGGCAGGGCTTCTCTGGTTCGGATGGTTCGGATTCAATGCCGGTTCTGCCCTGGCTGCAAACGGCATCGCCGGCGCAGCATTCATCAATACCAACACTGCAACCGCGGTCGCTGCTATATCATGGATGCTGACTGAATGGATCCATTCGAAGAAACCGACTGTGCTGGGCCTTGCATCAGGCGCTGTGGGAGGGCTTGTAGCAATTACACCTGCGGCAGGCTTTGTAAATATCACAGGCGCGATTGTCATCGGCATGGCAGCAGGGATTATCCCTTTCTTTGCGGTAGCGGTAATGAAGCCGAAATTCGGTTATGACGACACCCTCGACGCCTTCGGCATACACGGAATCGGCGGCACAATAGGGGCGATACTTACAGGAGTGTTTGCGGATCCTTCCATTAATGAGGCTGGAAGGGGTCTTCTCTACGGTAATGCCGGTCAGTTACTGACTCAGTTGATAGCGGTCGGGGTAACAGTTATATACAGCGCTGTTATGACGCTGGTGATATTCATGGCCATTAAAGCTCTCGTAGGGTTGCGGGTAGATGCCGAAGATGAGGTTATGGGGCTTGATGAAAGCCAGCACGGGGAAAAGGCATATAATCTATAAAAAAATCAAAAATCAAAATGCAAAATTAAGGAATTCCCCGGTTTATTTTGCATTTTGAATTGATACGGGAGGCAATATGAAGAAAATAGAAGCTGTTATAAAACCGTTTAAGCTTGATGAGGTGAAGGACGCGTTGAACGAAATCGGCGTCCAGGGAATGACAGTGACGGAGGTGAAGGGCTTTGGCAGGCAGAAAGGCCATGTTGAACTCTACAGAGGCGCTGAATATGATGTTTCATTTGTCCCGAAGATAAAAATAGAGATCGCGGTATCAGATGAAATCGCCGGCAAGGTCATTGAAAAGATTGCCGGCACCGCAAAGACCGGCAAGATAGGAGATGGGAAGATATTCGTCTATAAAATTGAAGAGGCGGTAAGGATCAGGACGGGAGAGACTGGTAACTCGGCGATATAGTGGTTCACTTTCCTACAATTTTGTAACTCCTACAATTTTGTAGGAAAAGACTATCCTTTTGTTTTTAAAGGAATAACCGGAAATACAGCGGGGAATCCTACATAATTGTAGGATTCCCCGTTAGTCCTTCATCAAAACTTTCTTTGCAGATCAAATAGTTATATCAGGCATGCTTTTGGCTTTTATTTATGATTTTGTGGAATTCTCTGTTCTGCCTATTCCGGACCCTTACCTGTCATTCCGAACGAATGTGAGGGATCTTAAAAGAAAAGATTTCTCGCTGCGCTCGAAATGACGGAGGAATGCGCTCGAAATAATATGTTGGTTACATCAGAGTAAGTAGACAAAAAACTTTTGACAATACCCCAGGTTAAATAAAGGAGTTTGAAATGAAGAATAAGGTGTTTTTGATGTCAATCTTGGCGGCTATGCTTTTAATACCGTTAAATGCCTTCGCAGAGACAGCATCCGGAATAGACACAGGGGATACTGCATGGATGCTGATATCAACCGCGCTTGTGATGCTGATGACACCCGGGCTCGCTATGTTCTACGGCGGCATGGTAAGGAAGAAAAATGTCCTGGGCACCATCATGCACAGCTTTGTCGCCATAGCGCTTGTCAGCATACAGTGGATACTGATAGGTTACAGCCTTTCTTTTGGCCCGGATATAAACGGATTTATTGGAAGCCTTGACTGGATAGGGTTGAAGGGTGTCGGCATCGAGCCGAACCCCGATTATGCGGCCACGGTCCCTCATATCGCCTTCATGATCTATCAGGCGATGTTTGCGGTCATCACGCCGGCTCTCATAACAGGGGCTTTTGCAGAAAGGATGAAGTTCTCCGTGTTCCTTGTCTTCACGCTGCTATGGACGACAATAGTTTATGACCCTGTTGCTCACTGGGTATGGGGTGTCGGCGGATGGCTCAGGAACATGGGGACTCTGGATTTTGCAGGAGGCATTGTGGTTCATATCACATCCGGCATATCGGCTCTTGCTGCCGCAATCCTTACAGGGAGAAGAAAGGGATATTTGAGAGAACCGATGCCGCCGCATAACCTGCCGATGACCGTCCTCGGCGCGGGGCTTCTCTGGTTCGGATGGTTCGGTTTTAACGCGGGCAGCGCGCTGACATCAGGCGGATTGAGCGCAATGGCATTTGTTGCCACTCATACAGCGGCAGTGTCGGCAACGCTTGTGTGGGTGATTATCGAATGGCTTCACCGCGGCAAGCCAACAATGTTCGGCGCTGCAACAGGCTCTATAGCCGGACTTGCCACCATTACGCCCGCATCAGGTTTTGTCGGCCCGATGCCCGCGCTTGTTATAGGTCTGGCCGCCGGAGCTGTATGTTATATTTCACTTAATATGAAGGGGAAACTGGGGTATGATGACTCACTTGACGCCTTCGGGGTTCATGGGATCGGCGGAATTCTGGGCACGCTCGGAGCAGGTCTGTTTGCGGAAAAGCTCATAAACCCATCGGGCGCCGACGGCCTTTTCCTGGGCAATCCACATCAACTTGTCGTACAGATAATGTCCATCACAGTTGTCGTCGTTTATTCCTTTGTGGTCACATTAATCCTGCTGAAATTACTGGATTGGACGATGGGTCTGAGGGTCTCTGAAGAAGAGGAGATCGTCGGACTCGACATAAGCCAGCACGAAGAAAGCGGATATACATTATGAATTGGCGGGTTCCTTGAAAAAAAATATTTCACTTATCCAGCACTTCCCTTACTTTTGTTAAGAGCTCATTTACAGATACAGGTTTTGATATAAAGTTTATCCCTTCGTCAAGTATACCCTTCTTGTGCAGAAGATCTGCCGTATATCCGCTGATGAAGAGTGTCTTTATGCCGGGACTGACCTTCCTGATCTCTTCATAAACTTCTTTGCCGTTCTTTTTCGGCATGATTATATCCAGAAGAAGGAGCTGAATTCTGTCCTTGTTCTCCATGAATTTATTCAGTGCATCTTCCCCGTCCTCTGCAATAATCACCCTGTATCCGAATTGCTCGAGCACACTTCTTGAGAGTTTTCTGACTGCTTCGTCATCCTCTGCAGCAAGGATTATCTCTGAGCCTCCTTGAACAGGATGAGAAACGGCGGACTCAACATCCTCAGCTTTTGATTCTATTGCCGGCAGATATATCTTGAATGTCGTGCCTTCCCCGACTTCACTGTATATGTTTATGTATCCGTTATGCTGTTTGATTATGCCGTATGCAGTGGCAAGCCCGAGGCCTGTGCCTTTCCCGAATTCTTTGGTGGTAAAGAACGGCTCAAATATCTTTTCTTTCGTCTTCGCATCCATGCCAATGCCTGTGTCTGTTACTGATATGAGAGCATAAAGGCCGGGATATCCGTAACCATGCGCTTGTATGAAATTATTGTCCAATTCTACAAGCCCGGTCTCTATGATGAACAAGCCTCCATCCGGCATAGCATCTCTTGCATTTGTCGCAAGGTTCATCAGAACCTGCTCTATCTGGCTGTAGTCAGCCTTTATTATTATTTCTTTTTCATAAATCCTGGAGCTGAAATCTATATCCTCCCCGATGATCCTCGATAGAATTTTTTTGACTCCGTTGACAATATCATTTACATTTACAGGTCTTGTATCGATTATCTGTTTCCTGCTGAATGCAAGAAGTCCATGTGTCAGGTTGGCTGCCCTCTCGGCCGCAGTGAGTACCTCGCCGATATGAGCCTTTAAAGCATTATCCTCTCCAAGACTCCTCTGGATTATGTCTCCATACCCGATTATCACATTCAGGATATTGTTAAAGTCATGGGCAATGCCTCCGGCCAGTGTTCCGACAGCCTCCATCTTCTGGGCGTGGCGGAACTGGTCTTCGAGCTTCTTCTGTTCAGTGATATCACGGACGATGTGGATCAGACCTGTTATATTATTATCTTTATCAAACCGTGGTATTGCCTTTATCTCCAAATATTTGTTCAGATTAGGTTCAAAAATCTCGGTAGTTGACGGCTTGCCTGTCTTCAGGGTCTGGCAGCTTGGACATCCTTCGGGAGGGCAATCGGTCCCGTGATAAGACTGAAAACATTTCTGACTCAAAATCTTTAAAAAGGACAATCCCAGTATTCTTTCGGCGGCCTTGTTTGCGCGCACAATATTGAAGTCATTGTCGTGGATTGTTATTGCATCATTGATGGTGTCAAAGCTCTCCTCCCATTCCCTTTTTGCCTTCTCGATTATGTTATAAGATCTTAAAATTTCCTCAGACTGGGCATTAATCCGGTTTGAAGCGTTTCTCACGATCCCGTAAAGGACAACATACAGGAAAGAGAAACAGCCGACAGTTAAACCCCAGACAATCTTTTGCTGTTTCTTGATGTCGATATAAAGGGGGTCAAGGTTCTGGTATATTTCGAAGACATTCTGCGCATTGCCGTTTTCGTCAAACCCGAACGGGACATATAGTTCCAGAAGCCTTTCAAACCTGCGTTCAAACTTCTGTTCAGCCTTGTTCAGTCTGCTTATCTCAGAGACAGTTTCACCCTCCAGAGCATTGTTCAACTCTTTGTTGTCAGGGAAACGCTGCCCGACCAGCTCCTTCTCAGTAGACCATACAACAACCTTGTCCCTGTTCCAGATTTTTATCTGTACAATATGCGCCCCCAGGGTCAAATGCTTCGCTATTTGAGAAAAGGAGTTATAATCCTGCTCTTTTTTAGGGATGCTGAGATCAAGCACAGGCAATTCTTTAGATAGCTCTCCGGAAATAAACTCTGCTGAAAGTTCCTTTGTCCTCATCACTATATTATTTTCGAGGGATCTGGTAATAAACCATCCAATAACAGTTCCGGCAATAATCATGGCAATCAGGGAAATCAGGGAAAACCTTTGAACAAGTGTGAGCTCTTTCATCCGCGGTTATTTGCCTTCTGCGGGATCCTCTCCATATACTGAGGTTCTTTCATGTGTTTTTGCGTTACTATAACTATTACCACATATAACAAAATTTTACTATCAATAATGTATTTCGGCGAAAAATTTCATTGCAGTTGCAGATGCAGTGCATATGGAGTGGTTTGATTTATAATGTCCGTTGAAAATTTTCACATGACAAATATAATCAAACCGGAAAAATTGCATTTTGAATCCCTTTATTATGTAGAATAAACCATGTTGGCAGAACTGCAGGGGCAACTGGAACGCATCACTTATTTCAACGAAGAGAACCATTATACGATCGCAAGGCTGAAGGTGCAGGGGCAGAAGCGGCTTGTTACGGTAGTGGGGAATCTTGTTTCTGTATCACCTGGAGAGGTCTTGAGACTGAAGGGCTCATGGGAAGTGCATCCAAAATATGGAGAGCAGTTCAAGTTCGTCTCATATGAGACTGTTGTCCCTGCTACAGCAAAGGGGATAGAAAGATATCTCGGGTCGGGACTGGTCAAAGGAATAGGCCCTGTAATGGCAAAGCGTCTTGTGGATAAATTCGGCACCGGCACACTGAATATCATCGAGACCGACGCAGAGAGGTTGAGAGAGGTCGAAGGCTTCGGCGATGTAAGGATAAAGATGATAAGGACCGCATGGGAAGCCCAGAAAGAGATACGGGACGTGATGATATTCCTTCAGAATTATGAGGTCAGTTCAACATATGCCGCCAAAATATACAGACAATATGGAAAAGAATCAATAAGAATCGTGAAAGAAAACCCCTACAGGCTTGCTTCCGACATATTCGGCATAGGGTTTCAGACCGCGGACAGTATATCAGAAAAGCTCGGGATACCGAAGGATTCTCAAATCAGGGCCGAGGCAGGGGTACTGTATGTTCTGCAGAAGCTCTCTGAAGAAGGGCATGTCTTTTATCCGCAGAAACTCCTGATGGAGGAATGTAAAAAAATCCTTGATATTAAGACGGAGATTATTGTCAGCGCACTTGAAACAGTAATCTTGCAGAAGAGAATTACGGCCGAAAACGGTTCCATCTATCTTAGCGAGTTTTATACCGCTGAGGTTGGAGTTGCAAAAAAACTTAAGAATATCTTCAATGCACCAAAAAACCTTATACGCTTTGACAGGGACAGTGCTATTGAATGGGCGCAGAAAGATCTTAATATCGTGCTGGCCGATAATCAGATAAGGGCTATACAGGAATCTCTGGACAGGAAAGTAACCGTGATCACCGGCGGGCCCGGAACAGGCAAGACCACTATCATCAGGGCGATCATCAGGATATTCAGGATGGCGGGGCTGAATGTAATGCTGGCCGCACCGACCGGCAGGGCGGCCAAAAGGATGTCCGAGGCTACAGGATATGAAGCAAAGACTATCCACCGGCTTCTTGAATACAGCCCGAAAAACGGGGGATTCAGGAAGAACGAAGAAGACAGGCTCGATTCAGACCTGATAGTTATTGATGAGGCATCGATGGCGGATACGATATTGATGCATAGCCTGCTGAATGCTGTTCCGGAAAATGCGACATTAGTCCTGGTTGGTGATGTTGATCAACTGCCGTCCGTAGGTCCGGGGAACGTTCTGAAGGATATTATTGATTCAGGAGTTATCCCGACAGTCAGTCTGAACGAGATATTCCGGCAGTCAAAAGAGAGTCTGATAATCGTTAACGCACACAGAATAAACAGGGGCGACTTCCCTGTTCTGGAATCGAGCAGGGAGAAAATCCGGGATTTCTATTTCATAGAGCTTGAAGATCCAGGGAAAGTCGCTGAGATGATAGTAAGAATGTGCAAGGAAAAGATACCGGACAAATTCGGCTATAACCCGTTTAATGATATACAGGTGATTACCCCGATGCACAGGGGTGTTGTAGGGGCATCCAATCTGAATGCCGAACTGCAGAGGCATCTGAACCGTTCTGCCGATGAACTGCACAGGGGCGGCAGGATTCTGAAGGCCGGCGACAAGGTGATGCAGATAAGGAATAATTACGACAGGGACGTCTATAATGGCGACATCGGCAAAATAAAAGTGATAAACAGGGAAGACCAGGAACTTGTTGTCGACTATGACGGCAGGATGGTCTCATATGATTTCACCGATCTTGATGAGATAGCGCTCGCCTATGCGGTCTCTGTCCATAAATCACAGGGCAGCGAATACCCTGCTGTTGTCATGCCGCTCCTGACGCAGCACTACATGCTCCTTCAGCGGAACCTGCTTTATACCGCGATTACAAGGGGGAAAAAACTGGTCGTGATCATAGGCACAAAAAAGGCCCTTGCGATCGCGATAAAAAACAACAAACCGCAACTGAGATATACAAATCTGAAGAACAGATTGAGAAATTGAACAGTCTAACCCCAGACGTTGTATAAAAGGATGCAGGAACGCTAAAAAAGTCTTGCAATGATAACATTGATTTTATCTGATTCACATAAATGCATACACAGCTTATCGTTGCTTTTTTGAAAAAGTCTGTGGACCCCGCTGAAGGGCGGTAATGAGTCGCAGGCAAGCCATTTTTTATCGCCCCTGCTTCCTTTAGTTCTCTTAACTCATAAATTTTCTCGATTACAGAAAGGACATAATATTTGAGCGGTTTTATCCGGCAGATACTCAGACACACCCCCTTTAGTCCCCCCTTGATAAGGGGGGAATTCAAGGGGGGTATAGAGAGGCCGGATACCTCGGAGGTCGAAGACCGGGAATGAGCGAGGATGCTGTGTGCTTTCTCTATTATCATGGTTTATGCATTATCTGGATTAAGAAGGCTTAATGCATCTGTAAAATGGTTTGATTTCCCCGGCTTCTGTGATATCCTGAAATTGATTATGTACTCAAAAATACTTGCCGCAGTAAACGAGCACCTGAACTCCGAGATATCCGCAAGATATGCGCTGAAGCTTGCAAAGGCATGCGGAGCTAAGTTTTATCTTGTCTTTATAGCGGAAAAAGGCCTTTCTCAGCCGGAATTCAACAGGGCTGAAGATGCCATGAAGAGGCTGTTCATAGAGGCGGAGAAGATGGATATCCGGGCCGAAAGCATAACAGAGACCGGAGAGCCGGCAAAAGAGATAGGGAAGATCGTAAAGCATGAAAAAGTGAACATTGTCTTTGCATCCACAAGGAGAGAGGACGTTAAGAGAAGGTTTTATGCAGGCACTATAGCACGCCGGCTTTCACTGGACCTTCCATGCTCCGTGGCGCTTGTGAGGGTTGTGCATATGGGGAAGATACATCCCCGGAATATACTTGTTCCCCTGAAGGCAAGGATCGATCATGTAAAGGAAAGGGCATATTTCACTGCAAAGATGGCGGAGTGCTGCGGTTCAAAGGTATTTGTCTTTCACACTACAAAACCCATAACAAAATTCTTTCACGGCGAGATACACCTTACACCATTTGAATGGGAAAGGAGACTTCCCCATGACATTGCCGGCTTTATGGAATATCTTGAAAAATACAGCATCGAACACGAGGGCAGACTTCTGCCCGGCAAGACCGCTCGAAGCATAACCATGGAGGCGGCTGCAAGGCGGCACGACCTGATTATCATGGGCGCAAGCGAACGCAGTCTCTTGAGTTCCGTGCTGAGCGGGAATCCTGTAGAAGAAGTCCTCAGAGAGACGCCGTGCGATCTCATAATCCTGAAACCCAGGCATGAAGATAAGTAGCCTTTCACGCGAGGAAGTATTCCGGAGTCTCGTCACGTCCGAAGGAGGCCTGTCAGAGGACGAGGCCGCGAAGAGGCTTGCGGAATTCGGATTAAATGAGATCAAAGAGGCAAAAAAGACATCTCTGTCCATAAGATTTCTGAAACAATTTACCCACTTCCTGGCAATACTCCTCTGGATAGGCGCGGGATTGGCAATCTTATCCGAATATCTTCATCCCGGCGAAGGCATGCTTGCACTCGGACTTGCGATAATCGGGGTTATATTCATCAATGCGCTGTTCACATTTATTCAGGAATACAGGGCGGAAAAATCTATCGACAAGCTGAGACTTCTTCTGCCGTTTCATGTGAAAGTTATACGAGGCGGTAAAGAAAAAGAGATATCCGCGCCCGAGGTGGTGCCGGGGGATGTGATAGTTCTTTCGGAGGGTGACAAGGTGCCTGCCGACTCCAGGCTTATAGAGGCGACGTCCCTTATGGCCAATAATGCGCCATTGACCGGCGAATCAGAACCTGTGCCGTTACAGCATGAGCCGTACGAAGGGGAATTGATAGAGAGCAGAAACATAGCCTTTGCAGGAACTACTGTCGTAGGCGGTTCCGGGAAGGCGGTAGTTTTTGCAACCGGCATGAGGACAGAGTTTGGCCGCATAGCCCACCTGACAAGCGCTGTAGAGGCGGGGCTGAGTCCTTTGCAGAAAGAAATCGTCAAGGCAACGAGGATTATAGCGTTTTTGGCCTCGGTCATGGGGGTTGTCTTTTTCTTCATCGGGCAGCTCATAGGAAGGAGTTTCTGGGAAAACTTTATCTTTGCAGTCGGCATAATAGTGGCTAATGTGCCTGAAGGCCTGCTCCCCACCGTCACTCTGTCACTCGCAATGGGAAGCCAGAGAATGGCAAAAAAAAAGGCGCTCATAAAGACACTGACGTCGGTCGAAACGCTCGGCTCTGTAACTGTCATATGCACGGATAAGACCGGAACACTTACTCAGAACAGGATGGAGGTTAAAGAGGCATGGATGCTCGATGGCGGCAAGCCGGGATCGGCCCTCCTTATGCAAACAGCCTACCTCTGCAACAATGCAAAAGTTATCGACGGTCAATATAAAGGAGACCCGACAGAAACAGCCCTCCTTAAATATTCGAGGGAAAATATCGGTGATCTAAAATCAGAGAGGGTGTCCGAAATCCCCTTTGATTCAGAGAGAAAGAGGATGACAACTGTTAATAAAATCCCCCTTCATCCCCCTTTTCCAAAGGGGGACTCAATAGACCCCCCCCTTTTAGCAAAGGGGGGCGAGGGGGGATTTATTTCTTATACAAAGGGCGCTCTTGAGAGTGTTCTTCCTTTATGCAGTCATATTCTGATCAGCGGGAAAAAGATACCTGTCGATGAAAAAATCAAGGCGAAAATAATTGATGCATATCATGATTTGATGGATAAGGGGTTAAGAGTTCTTTCTTTCGCATATAAAGAAGTCGAAGAAAAAGAAGCCCCCCCACCCATCTCTCCCCCTCGAGGGGGGAGGGTAAGGGAAGGGGTGAGTCCGGATGATATAGAAGCCAATATGGTCTTTATCGGCCTGATCGGTCTTGAAGACCCGCCGAGGCCAGAAGTGCCTGATGCGATCAGGAAATGCAATGAGGCCGGCATAAAAATTATCATGATTACAGGAGACGGAAGCAGGACTGCCGTTGCCGTTGCAAGAGAGATAGGGCTTGTTAAAGGGGATCCTGTAGTGATAGAGGGGCGCGATTTTATGAGAATGAGCGACAGCGAACTCAGAGAGAAGCTTTCAGAAAAGGAGGTCATATTTGCGAGAATGACCCCGAAGCATAAGATGCGCGTTGTATCGATTCTAAAAGAGGAGGGGGAAAGGGTTGCGGTTACAGGAGACGGCGTTAATGATGCGCCGGCCCTGAAAAAGGCCGATATAGGCATTGCGATGGGAATTACAGGGACTGATGTGGCGAAGGAGACCGCTGATATGGTTCTGCTCGATGACAACTTTGCAACTATTGTGAACGCGATCGAAGAAGGAAGGGCGGTTTATGAGAACATAAGGAAATTTATAAGTTATATATTTTCTTCCAATATCCCGGAAATTGTCCCTTATCTCGCCTATGTTATTTTCAGGATTCCGTTACCGCTGACAATAATACAAATACTTGCGGTTGACCTTGGTACGGACATGCTCCCTGCGCTTGCGCTCGGAGCGGAAAAGCCGACGAAGGAGATAATGAATCGGCCGCCGAGAGATCCGAAAGAGAGGCTCCTCAATTTCAAACTATTGAGCCGCTCATATCTTTTCCTCGGGCCGATAGAGGCAGCGGCAGGCCTCTTCGGATTCTTCTATGTCCTAAGGGCGGGAGGATGGCATGGAGAGATGCTTCCTGTAAACAATATTCTTTACATGCAGGCAACAACCGCATGCCTCACAGCGATAATAATCACGCAGATAGGAAATGCTTTTGCATGCCGATCATCAAGGGAATCGGCGTTCAGTCTGGGATTCTTCACAAACAGGCTGATCTTTATCGGCATAGCATCCGAGATTGCGCTGCAGTTATTCATCGTTTACCACCCATGGGGCAACAAGATATTTTCAACAGCGCCCATATCCCTGAACATCTGGCTGCTGCTAATGCCTTTTATGTTCCTGTTATTTTTCGCGGAAGAGATAAGGAAGTTTTTTGTCAGAAGAAATGGGCTTTCTGCTAATGCTTGACGTAGGCTTATAATGGCGGCAATTAGTAGTAGAATGTGAAGGCCTCTATAACCATATCAGAAGAGCTGATCGGGACTTGGCCCTTCGATTCCGAAACTCTCTACTTTTCGGCCCCTGCTTTTTTCAATAATTCCGCTATCCGGGAATTGAGAAAGGCGTATTGCAATGCGGTCTCGCCCTTGTTGTTTCTGGCGTTTATGTCTGCCCCTTTTTCGATAAGCAACTTTACAGCCTCAATCTTATCATTTAGTGAAGCCAGCATCAATGCGGTCTCGCCCTCGTTGTTCTTTGCATTTATATCCGCTTCTTCCTCTATTAAGAGTTTAATAAGAGCCGCATTCCCTTTTGATGAGACAAACATCAACGCAGTATAACCTTCATTAGTTTTGGCATTGATATCAGAGCGCTTTTTTATGAGGAATTTCAATATTTCAAGTTTATTGTTTGCCGCAGCCATCATCAAGGCCGTCTCTCCGCTATCGCCCCTTGCGTTAACATCGAAACCGGACTTAAGGAATAATTCGACGCTCTGCATATCACCGATGCCCGCTCTGTTCAGAAACGATTCTGTAGAATAGGAAACCCCTTTTCGTTCCAGTTCTTTCCTGTAGCTTTCCTTGCCTTTGCAGCCTGCGATTAAAATAGATAAGGTCAAGGTAGTTAATATCAAGAAAACACCAGCAGGGCCTATGAAAAAATTATTTCTTGCATTCATAAGATCCTCCAACCATGAGAATTATTATTTTATACTCTAACAGGTTGCTGAAAAACTAAGTTTTTGTGTCATTCCGAGGAGCCGAAGGCGACGAGGAATCTTAAAACTTATTGGATCATAACGGCTCTTAAGATTTCTCGTTTCACTCGAAATGACAAAAA